>JABFWF010000187.1 GCA_013362405.1 Lysobacter sp.
AGTTCTTCCGTGCCAATGGACGGGTGTATCGCGACGGCAGCGAACTGTTCGCCGACGCAAGCTGGATCGAGGTCATGCTGGGCCAGGGGATCCTGCCGCGCGGCCATCACCCGATCGCGGACGGCAAGCCCGACGCGCGCGTGCTGGACATGCTGGCCGACGTGAAGCGGGTCATGCGTGGGGTCGTCGAACTGATGCCGACCCACGAGGATTTCATCGCGCAGAATTGCGCCGCGCCGGCGCTCTGAGTCCAGCGCATCCGGCGGTGGCCCCGGCGCCGCCGCCCTCCCGCCTCGCCAGATCCGCGGCGGCGGACGACGGCATCCCGTTGCCGGAAGTGCCGTCGCTCGCTGGCTTCCTGGCGACTCGCACGGATCGCGGACACAAAAAACCCGCCGGCCATGCAGGCCGGCGGGTTTCGTCGAGCGGATCAGAACTTGTAGCTGAAACCGACCAGCGTGGTACGGCCGTACTCGAAGTACTGCACCGGCCTGGCTGCCGCGTCGCCGGCGTCGGCGGAGCGCACCGGCGAGTCGCCGATGTTGCTCACCTGCAGGTACAGCGACAGGCCGGCGAACGCGCCGGTGGCGAAGGTGTAGTTCACCTGCGCGTCCTCGACCTTCTCCGGCTGGTAGTTGATGTACGTCAGGTCCGCGCCGAAGCCACGGGTCTCGCCGCGGAAGGCCGAGCGCTTGCGCTGGCTGAGCCGGATCGAGAAGCCGTCGTGCTCGTAGTACGCGGTGATGCTGGAGACGTACTTCGAGAACCCGGGCAGCGGATCCGAGGTGCCGGGGCCGTTCGGGTGGATCGACGTACGGTTCTGGGTATAGCTCGCCTGGACGCCGAAGCCGTTGAGCGGGTTCCACACCAGGTCCAGCGGCATCGACGCCGTGAACTCCGTGCCGGCGATCAGGCCGCCCTGCCCGTTGCGCGGCTGGCTCATGAAGCCGATCGTGCTCGTCGGGTAGCTGACGCCCGGGATCTGGCCGCTTTGCGGCGGCGGCAGCGGCAGGCCGGCGAAATCGAACGGCACCGCCTGGTTGTAGATGTAGCTCTTCAGGTCCTTGTAGAAGAACGCCGCGGCGAAGTAGCCCTTGTTGCCGAGATCGGTGGTGAAGTACTTCTCCAGGCTCACGTCGAAGGCGTTCGCCAGCCACGGGTGCAGCTTCGGATTGCCGCCGGAACCGCACCAGGCCAAGCCGCTGTTGTTGCAGTTGGTGGACGGGTCGACGTTGAAACTCGCGCGCATGTCGTCCATGCGCGGACGCTGCATCTGCCGGGCAGCCGCGAAGCGCAGGTAGGTTTCCGGCATGAACTCCAGCGAGAGGTTGAGGCTCGGCAGGAAGCCGTCGTACTGCGTGCCCTGCTTCTCCAGCGAACCCGCGGCGTTGCCCGCGAAGGTGTCATAGCCCAGCGAGCTCTGGTCGACGCGGATGAACTGGGTGCCGACGTTGCCGCGCAGCGGCATCGCGCCGATCGCGGAATCGATGTCGAGCTGGGCGTAGAACGTATCGACCTTCTCGTGCACCGACCAGTTCTTGTTGGCGATGTCCGGATGGAACTTCGGCTGCAGGTGGTAGACGCCGGAGTTCAGCAGCGCCTCCGCATCATAGGTCGCCAGCGAGTCGAGCCCACCGAAGTTGAAGGCCGAAGCGGTGCCCGGGAACGGCGCCGAATCGCCCACGCCCGCGCAGGCCACCAGGCAGAGCTTGGCCTCGACGGAGCTCTTGTCCTTGGTGCGGTCCGTGCGGTTGAAGCCGAACGTCACGTCGCTGAACAGGCCGCCATCGAAGCTGCGGGTCGCGTCGACGCGGTAGGCCTTCAGCTTGTCGTGGATCTCGAAGTCTTTCAGGTAGCCGTCCTGGCCCCAGTTGCCGGCGTCGATCAGCTGCAGATTGTTGGGATCGCCGAAATTGCTGCCGAACGTGATGTTGTTGAAGGCGCCCGACGGATCCAGCGCCACACGTGTGGTGGTCGTGCCACCATTCGCCTTGAGGCCGCCGTAGGTCTCGAGGAAGCGCATCTTGCGCTTGGTGTCGGAGACCGACAGGTCGGTGTTCAGCGACCAGTGGTCGCTCAGCGTGAACTTGTTGTTCCAGCCGATCGAGTGCAGGCGGTCATGGAACGGATTGCTGTCCATCCGCACGACGGGCTTGACGTTGGTCCAGGTGCTGTCGGTGATGGTGCCCTGGCCGTTGACGGTGTAGCCCGGCTGAAGGACGCCCTGGCCCCACGCCGTGCCGAACTCGATGCCCGATTTCTTCTCGGTCTTGTCGAACTTGGAGAAGAAGGCGTCGAGGGTCGATTCCCAGAAGGCGTTCGGCTTGTACTGCAGCGTGGTCATCAGGCCGTCGCGCTTCATGTTGTCGTCGAACTTGTACAGCTTGCCGCCGCCGAAGACCTTGGTGTTGTTCGGCTCGTCGGCGTAGCCCCATGCCTCGTTCTGGTAGCCCGGCTGCGGGCTGTCCAGGTGCGCATAGCCGATGGCGACGCCGAAGGTGTGGTCGAGGAACTGATCGATATAGGAAGCGCTGTAGCGGTTGCCGTATTCCTTGCTGCCGTTGACGCGGTTCTGGTCGGCGCGGAAGTTGCCGGTCAGCACGCGCTTGTCGAACGACAGCGGACGCACGGTGTGCATGTCGACGGTACCCGACAGGCCCTGGCCGACCAACGATGCGTCGGGGGTCTTGTACACGGTGACGCCGCTCAGCAGCTCGGACGGGAACTGGTCGAACTCGACGCCGCGGTTCTCGCTCGTCGTGGTCTGCTCGCGGCCGTTGAGGGTGGTGCCGGCGAAGTCGCCCGACAGGCCGCGGATGTTGATCTGGGTGGCGCGGCCGCGTTCGCGCTGGGCGGTCAGGCCCGGCAGGCGCGCGATCGATTCGGCGATCGAGGAGTCGGGCAGCTTGCCGATGTCCTCGGCGGACACCGATTCGACGATCTGGGTCGAGGTCTGCTTGGTCTGGATGGCGTCCTCGATGCCGCGGCGCAGGCCATGCACCACGATCTTGTCGAGGTTCTTGGCCGAGTCCTCGGGCTTCTTGGTTTTGGCGGATGCCTTGCCGGCATCCTGGTCCTGCGTCGCCTGGTCGGCGGCAGTCTGCGCGTGCGCGCCGTTGGCCAGCATCAGCGTCGCCGAAGCCAGCGCCACGCTCAGCAGGTTGCGCTTGAGTTGCAACATTCCCTTCCCCTAGGTCGAAAGATGTCTACGGCGGCCCACGCCGTTTTCGTTGCCGGCGTTCGCCACGTGCTGCCAGCCGGAGACGAGGCTCCGGCATGTGGGTGATGGTATTCGCAGCAATTCGTGCACAAATCTTCTTGCATACGTATTCATAGGCTGGACCCGCGCGACATCGGAACTCCCGTCACGTGCTCATGGAATAGTGGCCGGGGCCCCGGTCCATTCAGGAATCGACGGAGGAGTTCCATGCGGCACCGGACGGCGGGGCGACATCGCGCGCATTCGAAGAAGCTCCGCAACGCGCTGGCGCTGGCAATGACGCTCGTGGCCGGCGGCGCGGCGGCGGCACCGCCGCATCCGGTGCCTTCCCCCGACTGGCGCGACCAGGTCGTCTACTTCGCGATGATCGACCGCTTCGACGACGGCGATCCGCGCAACGACGACCAGGGCACCGGCGAGTACGACCCGGCCGACGGCGCGAAATTCAGCGGCGGCGACCTCGCCGGCCTGGCGCGCCGCGTCGATTACATCCACGGCCTCGGCACGACCACGCTGTGGATCACGCCGCCGGTGGCCAACCGCTGGTGGGATCCGACCGTGCATTACGGCGGCTACCACGGTTACTGGGCCGAGGCCTTCGACCGGGTCGACGCGCACTTCGGCACCCTCGCCGACTACCGCCATCTCGCCGACAGCCTGCATGCGGTCGGGATGTACCTGGTGCAGGACGTCGTGGTGAACCACACCGGCAACTTCTTCCGCTATGACGGCGGCTGGGATCCGAGCGACCCGGCCGCGCATTTCGCGCTGGTGCCCGACGCGCGCGGCCGCACCGCGCCGACGCAGGCGCCGTTCGACCGCAACGACCCGCGCAAGGCCGCCGACCGGCGCGCGGCGATCTACCACTGGACGCCGTCGATCACCGACTTCCGCGACGACCGCCAGCGGCTGGACTTCCAGCTCGCCGACCTCGACGACCTGAACACAGAGAACCCGGTGGTGCGCGACGTCCTTCGGGCCAGCTACGGCAAGTGGGTGCGCGAGGTCGGCGTGGACGGCTTCCGCATCGACACCGCCTTCTACGTACCGCCGGCGTTCTTCCGCGACTTCCTGCATTCACCCGACGCGCGCCATCCCGGGATCGCAGCCGTCGCGCGCCGCGCCGGCCGCGACGATTTCCTCGCCTTCGGCGAAGGCTTCGCGCTGGACAAGGCCTACGACGACCGCAATTCGAGGCGCATCGACGGCTACATGCGCGACGCGCACGGCGACCTGCTGCCGTCGATGCTCGATTTCCCGCTGTACGGCGCGCTCGGCGCGGTGTTCGCGCGCGGCCGGCCGACGGCCGAACTCGGCTGGCGCATCGGCGACCGCATGCGCGTGTACGCACGGCCGTGGCGCATGCCGACCTTCGTCGACAACCATGACGTCGACCGCTTCCTCGCCGGCGCCGGCGAGCCCGCGCTGAAGCAGGCGCTGCTTGCGCTGATGACGCTGCCTGGCATTCCGGTGATCTATGCCGGCACCGAGCAGGGGTTCACGGGCCAGCGCGCGGCAATGTTCAAGGGAGGCTTCGGCAGCGGTGGCGTCGACCATTTCGACACCCACGCCCCGCTGTACCGCTACCTGCAGCGCGCGATCGCCCTGCGTCGCGGCGACAAGGTGTTCTCGCGCGGCACGCCGACGGTGCTGCGCGAGGACGCGGCGGGCGCCGGCGTGCTCGCGTGGCGCATGCGGTATCGCGGCGACACTGCGCTGGTCGCCTTCAATACCGCCGACCACCCTGCCCTGCTCGACAACGTCGCCACCGGCCTGCCGGCCGGACGCGCGCTGGAAGGCGTGTTCGCGATCGAAGGCGACGCACCTCGGCTCGTTACCGGCGCAGGCGGCGGCATCAGCCTGGTACTGCCGCCGCGCAGCGGCCTCGTGTGGAAGGCGACCGCGCACACGGCCACCTTGCCGGCAGGCGGCGCGCGGTTGCGGATCGACCCGCTGGCGCAGGCGCGCATCACCGGCGACTTCGAGGTGCGCGGCAGCGCGCCCGGCGCCGGCAGCGTGCAGGTCGTCGTCGACGGCGATCTCGCGGGAGCGCAGCGCGTACCGGTCGGTACCGACGGGCGTTGGCGCGCGCGCATCGACACTTCGGCCATGACCGACGCGGCGATCGCGCACCGCGTGGTCGCGTGGGCGGACGCAGCACAGGTCGCGTCGGAGGCGCGCGTCTTCCACGTCGAGCCGCAGTGGCGGGTCGTCGCCGACGTGGACGATCCTGCCGGCGACGACCATGGCCCGGCGGGGCGCTATGCGTATCCGACCGACCCCGGCTGGCACGACGTGCGTCCGCTCGACATCGAGCACGTGCGTGTTTCCAGCGCCGGCGGCGCCCTGCGCGTGCAGGTGCGCATGCATGCGGTCGAAGACGCCTGGAACCCGCCGAACGGCTTCGACCATGTCGCCTTCGTGCTGTACCTGCAGCTGCCCGGCCTCGGCGAGGACGCCAGCGTGATGCCGTTCCAGAACGCGAGCGTGCCGTCGGGCATGCGCTGGAACCGACGCCTGCGCGCCGACGGCTTCTCCAACGCACTGTTCGGCGCGGCCGGCGCGTCGGCGTCGAACGAAGGCACGCCGGTGTCGCCGACGGCCGACATCGCCGTCGACAAGGCGCAGCGCACCGTCACCTTCACCTTTCCGGCCAGCGCGCTCGGCAAGCCTGCGTCGCTGTCCGGCGCGAAGCTCTATCTCGCCACCTGGGATATGGGCGAAGGCCCACGCCCGCTGCAGCCTGAAGCCGGCCCGACCAGCTTCGGCGGCGGCGATGGCGCACGCGATCCGCTGGTGATGGACGACACCGCGGTGATCACGCTGCCTTGAAGCAATTGAGCCTTCCCCGGGGCTCAGCGGCCGAGCAGGAACTCCAGCGCCTGGTCGACGCGCGCGCGCCACGCGCGCTCTGAATGATCGGCACCGGGGAAGACACGGCTTTCGAAATCGCGGCCCTCGCGATAGCCGTCCGCACGCAGCGCGGCATCCATGCGCTGCTGGTACGGCGCGTACTGCGCGTCCAGCGTCTGCGTGCCGTGGTCGAACCAGAAGCGGTGCGTGCGCGGATCCGGCGCATGCGCGGCCAGCCAGCCGACCATCGCGCCGTCGCCGGCCGGCCAGTGCGTCGACACGCAGCCCGCACCGCCGAACACCTGCGGATACTCGGCCATCGCATAGGCGGAGATCAGGCCGCCCATGCTCGATCCCATCACCACCGTGTCGGCGCGGCCGGGACGCGTGCGGTATCGCGCGTCGATGAAGGGCTTGAGCTCCTCGACCATGAAACGCAGGTAGTCGTCCGACACGACGCTGGCTGCGGGGACCGGCGGCACGCCGTCGAGCATCTTCACCGGCGCATCGCCGACCGCCTTGCGTGGCATGTATTCCTGGAAGCGCAGCGGGGTGTTCCAGATGGCGACGACGATCGCCGGGCGCACGCGGCCCTGCGCGATCAACCGCGCCATGGCTTCGTCCACGCCCCAGTCGACGCCGGTGTACGACAGCTTCGGGTCGAACAGGTTCTGGCCGTCGTGCATGTACACGACCGGATAGCGGCGATGCGGATGCTCCGCGTAACCGGGCGGCAACCACACGTCCACGTTGCGCGGCGCGACGTAGCGCGAATCGACGTCCTGCCAGCTCTCCACCGTGCCGGTCGCCTGCAACGGCGGCGCGTGCACGGCGTAGGCCCAGCGCAGGAACAGCGGCAGCATGCGCGCCCACGCCGCCTGGTTGTGCTTCCCGCCCTGGAGCAGCACGTAGGCGACATCGGTACGACGGGGCGCCGTCGCCCAGTCCATGTCGACGGAATGGCCACGCTGCGCGAGTCCCTGCAGCCCGGCGCCGTCGGCGCCCTTCCAGCCTTCGATCAGGTCGCGGGTATCGTCGACCGCGTCGTTGATGCCGTCGCCATCGCGGTCCTCGGTCTCCTCGTCGCTGCCGACCGCGAAGAAATACCGCGCACCGTTCCGCGGCGGCGAGCCATCCACCATGCGCTGCGCCAGGCGCGTGCGCTGGATGGCAGCCGGGCTGCTGCGGTCGCCCGCCAGCCAGAACGAGGGCGAGAACGCACCGACCCGGCTGAAGACGTCCGGATACTGCCAGCCGAGGCTGAACGCATTCAGCGCGCCGAGCGACCAGCCGAGGATGGCGCGCGCGCCGGGATTGGCCTGCGTGCGGTAATGCGCGTCGATGTAGGGCACCAGCGACGTCGCCACCCACTCGGAATAGTCGTGCGCGCGCGCACCGACCTGGCCATATTTCGAATCGCCCGGCACGCTGTGCCCGGCTGCGCGGTCGGACAGGCCGTAGGTGCCCATGCGGTCATGCAGCATGTCGATCGCGACCACGATCAGCGGACGGATGGTGCCGTCGCCATGCAGCCGCGCGAGCGTCGCGCGCAGGCCGACCGCCTGCATGTCCTGGCCATCGTTGACGTACAGCACGGGATAGCGGCGCGCGGCGCCGTCGTAGCCCGGCGGCAGGACCACGTGCGCGTGCACCTCTTCGGGTGCGAACGCCGGGGCTGGCAGGTCGACGGAGTCGACGCGCCAGTCGGCGGCGGTTTCCACCGTCGGCGGCACGGCGGCCGGCGCGTGCGCGCATCCGACGAGCAGCCACGCGATGCCGAGCAGGCAGCCGAGTCGCAGGACCATGCGTTCCCCTATTCGATGACGTAGACGACCGCGCTGCGCGGCGGCACGGTGTAGCGGCCGTTGCCGGCGTCGACGCGGGCCTGTCCGCGCGGGCGCGGATCGGCGGCGGCATCGCGCTGCACGGGATGCAGGCGATAGGGCTTGCCGCGCTCGTCCGGCAGCACCAGCGCATGCGCGACCTTGTCGACGTTGACGAGGTACAGAAGCTCGCGGAAGCGCGCGCCGGGATATCCCACGCCATCCAGATGGCCGACGATCACCGTCGGCTCCTGCGCCGGCCCGGTATTCTCGAAACGCAACCGCGCCTGGACGTCCTCCGCGCTGCGCAGGCGGAACAGCGGCGTGCTGGCGCGGATGCGCAGCAGGTCGTTGAACATCGCGCGGGCATCCGCGATGTCGCGCGGACACGGCTTGATCGCCGGATCGGCCAGCAGCGGGCGCAGCCACGTCCAGTTCGCCCCGTTCTCCTTCTGCGGCGGCAGGCCCGCGCCGAAGCCGTTGTCGCGATCGCTCCAGTCCAGCCGGTTGAACCAGTCGCCGGAGTCGTAACTGTTGCCGTCCAGCGACTTCGAGCGCAGGCCGTCCATGCCGCCGTGGAAGTACGCGATGCCCTGACTGAACGCGGTCAGCGCGATGCCGAGCATCTGCACGCGCACGCGATCCTCGCGCGAGGTGGTGCGCGGCAGCTTCAGCGCGTCGAGGTCGAACAGCGTCAGGTTGTCGTGGTTCTCGACGTAGTTGACGACTTCCGACGGCTGGCTGGCATAGCCCGCGGGCTGTCCGTTGTAGTCGATGGCGTGCAGCGGCGTGTCGCGTCCGCCGGCGGTGCGCAGCACGTAGTCGCGCAGCGAACCCGCGAGGCCCACCCGCACCATGTCGGCGGCGCGCAGCAGCGCATCGCGCGGGGGCGGCGGCGCGGCACCGTTGGGGTCGTAGACCAGGCCGTTGATGTAGCCCTGGCGCGCGACCAGTGCCTGGCCGCGGTCGTCGGAACTGCCGCCGCGGATCGCGTCGCGCGCGCGGTCGCTGAAGGTGCCGATGCCGGAGCCGTCCAGCGACAGCTGAGAAGCCTGCACGAAGCGCTTGCCGTCGGCGATCTCGCCGAAGTTCCAGCCTTCGCCGAACAGGTCGACGTGGCGGCCGGTGGCACCGTCGACCGCGCGCTGCAGCGCCTCCATCACCGCGCGCGGCTGGTGGCCCATCAGGTCGAAGCGGAAGGAGTCGATGCGGTACTGCGCGGCCCAGCGCACGGCCATGTCGATCATGAGCTTGCCCATCATGGCGTGCTCGGTGGCGGTGTTCTCGCAGCAGGTCGAATGTTCGACGTCGCCGTTCGCGTCGAGGCGCTGGTAATAGCCGGGCACGATGCGGTCCAGCACCGACCGCGGCGCCTGTCCCGACGCGTTGGTGTGGTTGAACACCAGGTCCATGCCGACCCGCAGGCCGCTCGCGTGCAGCGCCTGCACCATCGCGCGGAACTCGCGGATGCGCACGGCGCCGTCGGCCGGGTCGGTGGCGTAGCTTCCCTCCGGCGCGCCGAAATGCCAGGGCTCGTAGCCCCAGTTGAAGCAGTCGCGCGCGGCGACGGCGGCGACCGCCGCCTGCTGGCGTTCGCTGTCGGGCGCGGCGCGGGGAATGGCGGGGGTCACGCAGCCCGCTTCCCGCACGCTGGCGAAGTCGAACACCGGCAGCAGGTGGACGTCGGTGATGCCGGCCGCGGCGAGCGAGCGCAGCCGGCGCATGCCATTGGAGCCGGTGTCGGTGAAGGCGAGGTACTTGCCGCGGTGGGCCGCCGGCACGCTCGCATCGTTCGCCGAAAAATCGCGCACGTGCAACTCGTACACCGCCATGTCGGGTGCTGCGCGCACGGTCGATGGCGCGGGCGTGGTGTCCCAGCCGGTCGGCTTCAGCGCGGGATCGCCGAGGTCGGCGACGTAGCTGCGCGCGGAATCGGTGGCCAGGCTGGTCGAATACGGATCGGTGACGCGGTTGCGCACCACGCCGGTGCCGCGCGCATAGACGTCGACGAGGAAGGCGTAGTAGCGGCCGCGCAGGTCCCGGGCTGCGTCGATGGACCAGGCGCCGGTGGCGGCATCGCGCTGCAACGGCAGCAACGCATCGGCGCGCGCGTCGCCATCGGGATAAATGCAGACCGACGCCGTGCGCGCGGTCGGAGCCCACACGCGGAAGCGCGTGCCGACTGCGGTCGGCGTCGCGCCGAAGTCGGACACTCCCGTGGCGGACCGATACAGCGCATCGAGCGCACCCGGCAGCTGCAGGCCGGTGGCCTCCAGCACGCGACCCGCGGCGTCCTCGCGCACCAGCACGAGCTGGCCACGCAACAGCAGGGGCAGCCGTGCGCGCGCGGCGACAGGCAACGCGAGCCGCACGCCGTCGTCGATGAAACGGAAGCGTTGTGCGAGCGCGGGGGACAACGGCGCCGTCGCGCCCTCGAGCGCGATCGCGTCCGCCGCACCGTGCACCGTCGTGCC
>JABFWF010000220.1 GCA_013362405.1 Lysobacter sp.
TGGGTGTCGGGCAGCGGCTCGCCGCGGCGCAGGGCGGCCGGCAGCGCGGTCGCCAGCACCTCGCCGAGCGGGGCGTGGGTGTAGCGGGCGAGCCAGCGCAGCGAGTCGAGCAGCTCGCCGTGCAGGAGGGGCTCGATGTCCGGCAGCGACAGGGCCGGGCGCAGTTCGCCGGCGACGGGCTCGGCCGGGCCGATGTCCGCCACCACGCCGACCAGTTCGCGCTGGCCGAAGGGCACGCGCACGCGCCGGCCGACCAGCGCGGGCGTGGCCACCGCGCCGGCTGGCGGGAGGTAGTCGAACAGCCGCGCCAGTGGCAGGGGCAGGGCGACCCGCAGGACGGCGTCGGTCATGCCGGCCAGTCTAGCGGGCGGCCCGCGCGGGGCCGGCAGGCGACTTGCGGCGCCTAGCTTTGCCCGGGCTCACGGAATCGGTCGTAAGTGGCTGCGCGGCAACGGCTTTCGCCTTTATCCACACAGGCTGTGGATAAGCTTGTGCATGTCCGCTTGGCCGAAATGCGCAAATGCGGCCAAACAAGGGGCTTGGCGTATATGGCGAAAAAATGACCAAAACGATGTTTTTCTTATTAATCAAAAGGTTGTGCGTGAAACGCGGTTGAACGCCGCCTGTATAGGCTGGTGAGCGCGGCGTGGAGGCGGCGGTTCGCGCTGCTGTGCACAACCGTTCCCGCGCGGGGGCCGTGGCACGGCCGCTGTCAAGCGCTGTTTTCGTGGCGGATCCGCCCGAATGTGCGCGGCGTCACGCCGGGGGCACGGGTCATCCGACCGGAACGAGCACCCGCCGCGAGGCGCGGAAACGGCCGCCGAAGCGCGCCTGCCCGTCGCCCCGCAGACGCGGGGCGTGGTCGCGCAGGTAGGCGTCCAGGGCGGCCTGGTCGCGCAGCCGGTAACGCACGCACAGGGCCACTTCGCCGGCCGGCGGCGCCGGCTCCTGGACAGCGAGGACCTCCGCCGACACGAAGCCGGGCAGCGCCAGCAACTCGGCCACGTGCCCCGGCAGCCAGGCCCGGAAGGCCTCCGCGACCCCGGCGTCGACCGCCAGCTCCACGTCGTACAGCAGCATCAGGCCCACACGAGGCTCGCGACCACGGTCAGCGCGGCGCCGACGCTGAGCAGGAGCATGTAGCAGAAGCCGAGCGTGCAGTACTTCAGCAGCGTCATCGTCCAGCCCTGCCGGTAGAGGCGCTTCTGCATCAGCAGCAGGTAGACCGGCATCCATGCGAACAGGGCTGCCTCGCCCAGTCCCGCCGCGCGGCCCAGCGCCGGCACGGCCGCGCCCAGCGCCATCAGCAGGAACACGCCCAGCAGCGCCAGGCACAGGAACGCATGGCTGTGGAGGGCGACGATCAGGTGCTCCATGTACAGCCGCCGCTTGAACAGGTACAGCACCTTCAGCAGCAGCGCGAACACCGGCACCAGCACGAACAGCGTGGACGGGATCGCACCGAGCACGGCGTTCTTCAGCAGCGACGGGTCTTTCTTCATCCGCGCGACGTTCGACGAGGCGTGGCCGATCTGGACGTTGAGCCAGTCGTTGGCGAACTGCGGCCACCAGCCGATCCGCACCGGATGGGCCTTCGCATCCCACGGCTTGCCGTCGAACTCGATCGCATCCTGGTCCTCTTCGGCCACGGGCACCGGCTCGCCGTGCGCCGCGGCTTCCTGCAGCGCGTCGATGCGCTGCTGGGCCTTGCGCCGGACCGCGTTGGCGCCGGCGTCGATGCCGCGCTTCGCGCCCGTCACGTCGGGGACTTCGGCGCGCGCCTTCGCCAGCTTGGCGAGCGCATCGTCGCGCGCGCGCTCGACGTCGGCGACGGTGGTGGCGCGGGCGATGCGGTTGCCGTTGTCGTCCTGGACCTGGAAGCTGTCCGTGTCCGGCACGACGAACCTGGCGACGAAGAACGTGACGATGCTGAGGAACACGAACAGCCGCACCGGACTGACGTAGCGCACGCGCCGGCCGGCGAAGTATTCGAGGCTGAGGTAGCCGGGCTTCGCGAACAGCGGCCACAACGTGTGGACGATGCGCGAATCGATGTTGAGCACGCTGTCGAGGAAGTCGCCGATGACGCTGCTGAACTGGCGCACCAGCCCGTGCACCGGCTGGCCGCAGGCGTAGCAGTGCGGGCCGAGCAGCGGCGCGCTGCAGTTCTGGCAGCTCGGTTGCGGCGTGCCGTCGGGCGTGGTGGCGTCGCTCATCGGTCCCCCGGAAGCTGGCGGCTAAGATAGCCGACCGACCGTCGCCTGCCGAGCGCCGTCCCGCTGCTCCGTCGCCGTTGTGGCGGGAACCGCGGCGGTCCCGGAGCCGCGGCTTTTTTCCGCGACGATGACACCCAGCCAGCCGATGCACGCCGACCCCTCCCGCCCCGCCTTCGCCGGGGAACTGCGCGCCACTGCGGTGCTCGCCGCGCCGCTGGTGCTCGGCCACCTGTCGACCGGGCTGATCGGTTTCGTCGACAGCGCGATCGCCGGCCACCATCGCACCGACACGCTGGCCTCGGTCGCGGTCGGCACCGCGCTGTTCTGGCTGCCGATGATGGTGCCGATGGGGACGCTGATGGCGCTGCCGCCATCGGTCTCGCAGCTCGATGGCGCGCGCCGGCGCGACGAGATCGCGCCGCTGTTCCGCCAGGCGCTGTGGCTGGCGCTCGCGCTCGGCGCGCTGCTGTTCGCCTTCCACACCTTCGCGCCCTACGCGCTGGC
>JABFWF010000031.1 GCA_013362405.1 Lysobacter sp.
GATCGGGCAGCACGAGGGGCAGGGTCGCGGCTTGCATGCAAGGGAGGCTAAGGGCACGGCGCACCGTCTCGCTTGACGTGGATCAACCCGTCCGCGCGGCAGCCGACCTACGCTTCAGGGACTCACCCGGAGCCTCCATGTACAAGCGCATCCTGGTCCCCACCGACGGCTCGCCCCTCTCGAAGAAGGCGGTGCGCAGCGCCGTCGACCTCGCTGCCTCGCTGGGCGCCGAACTGGTCGCCCTGAACGTGGTGCCCCGCTATCCGACCGCGTTCTTCGAGGGCGCGATCTCGCTCGCGCCCGAGGACGTCGCGCGGGTCGAGAAGCAATGGGCCGAGCACGGACAGGCGCTCGCGGGCAGCGTGGAGTCGGTCGCACGGAAGGCCGGCGTGAAGGCACGCGCCATCACCGTGTCGTCGGACCTGGTCGCCGAGTCGGTGCTGGCCGCCGTCCGCAAGCACAAGTGCGACCTGGTGGTGATGGCCTCGCACGGGCGCAAGGGCCTGCAGCGATTGCTGCTGGGCAGCGAGACTCAGCACGTGCTGACGCACGGCCAAGTTCCCGTGCTGGTGTTGCGCTGACGTCGGGTACTGATGGGCCGCCCCCGTCCTCGACCGATCGACGGACGCCGGGCTCCTGGCAGCTGCCGCCAACGCAGCCTCGCAATCGCGGCCCCATTGATCGCCCTTGTCGCCGCGCCGGCAGCGCTGCCGTGCCTGCACGCGGGCAACCTCGACCCTCCCTGACGCGCCGCCTTGATCCTGCGCAAGTGCCCCGCGGCGAGTCGCCGCAGCATGGGTCTCATTGGCCACCGCAGGAGACCTCCATGCCGACAAGCACCCGCGACCACATCGCCTGGCTCGAGACCCTCGGCAACGCCGACGTCCCCCAAGTCGGCGGCAAGAACGCTTCGCTGGGGGAGCTGATTCGCCAGCTCGCGGGCGCCGGGGTGCGGGTGCCCGCGGGATTCGCCACCACCGCGCAGGCCTACCGCTCCTACCTGGCGGCCAACGAGATCGTGCCGAGGCTGCGCTCGCTGCTCGCGGCGCTCAAGCGCGGCGAGACGAATCTGCAGGACACGGGTGATGCCGCGCGACGGTTGCTGCTCGATGGCGAGTTCCCCTTCGCCATCGCCGACGAGATCCGCCACGCATACCGCGAACTCTCGCGGCGCTGCGGCGTCGCCGAGGTGGCCGTCGCGGTGCGCTCGAGTGCGACGGCCGAGGACCTGCCCGATGCCAGCTTCGCCGGGCAGCAGGAAACCTTCCTCAACGTGCGCGGCGAGCGTGATCTGCTGGATGCGTGCCGCCGCTGCTTCGCGTCGCTGTTCACGGACCGGGCGATCGCGTACCGCCAGGCCAAGGGCTTCGACCACCTCGAGGTCGCGTTGTCGATCGGCGTGCAGCAGATGGTCCGTTCCGACGTCGGCGGTGCCGGCGTGATGTTCTCGATCGACACGGAGACGGGCTTCCCGCGCGTGGCCGTCATCAGCGCCGCGTGGGGGCTCGGTGAGACCGTCGTCCAGGGGACGGTCGATCCCGACAAGTACGTGGTGTTCAAGCCGCTGCTGGCCGATCCGCGATTGGTGCCGATCGTCGAGAAGACGCTCGGCGGCAAGGAGCACAAGCTGGTGTACGCAAGCGGGGGCAGCGCGCGCACGGCCGACGTGGCGACGACGCAGCGCGAGCGCCGGCAGTTCGTGCTGTCCGACCCCGAAATCCTCCAGCTCGCCCGCTGGGCCGTCGCGGTCGAGGCGCACTACGGCCGCCCCATGGACATGGAATGGGCCAGGGACGGCGAGACCGGCGGGCTGTACCTGGTGCAGGCCCGGCCCGAAACGGTGCAGTCGCGGCGGCAAGGCGCGGTGCTCAAGACCTGGCGCCTGACAGCGCGCGGCAAGGCGCTGGTGAGCGGGGCCGCCGCCGGCGAGGGTGTGGCGACCGGCACGGCCTGCGTCATCCGGCATCCGCAGGACATCGCGCGCTTCCGCGACGGCGCGATCCTCGTGACCGAGGCGACCGATCCCGACTGGGTGCCCGTGATGAAGCGCGCCGCCGGCATCGTCACCGACCATGGGGGCGTCACCAGCCACGCGGCGATCGTGAGCCGCGAACTGGGCGTGCCGGCCATCGTCGGCACCGGCCGCGGCACCTCCGTCCTGCACGAGGGCGACACCGTCACGCTGTCCTGCGCGGAAGGCGAACAGGGTACGGTCTATGCCGGCGCCCTGCCCTTCGAGGCCGAGGAGGTCGACCTCGCCTCCATCCCCGCCACGCGCACCGCGATCATGGTCAACATGGCCAGCCCCGGCGGCGCGTTCCGCTGGTGGCGCCTGCCGGCGAAGGGGGTAGGCCTGGCGCGCCTGGAATTCATCATCAGCAACGTGGTGCGGGCGCATCCGATGGCGCTGCTGCAGCCCGAGCGCATCGCGGACGCAGCCGACCGGCGCGCCGTCGAGGCGCTGGTGCGCACCCATGGCAGCGGCGCCGAGTACTTCATCGACACGCTGGCGCGCGGCATCGCAAAACTCGCCGCGACGTTCCATCCGCACCCTGTGATCGTGCGCCTTAGCGACTTCAAGACCAACGAATATGCCGGCCTGCCTGGCGGTGCCGCCTTCGAGCCGAAGGAAGAGAACCCGATGCTCGGGTGGCGCGGCGCGTCGCGCTACTACGACCCGCGCTACCAGCCCGGCTTCGCGCTCGAAT
>JABFWF010000090.1 GCA_013362405.1 Lysobacter sp.
GAACTTCATCGCGCCGGGCCCGTCACCCGGGCCAGCGTCCTCGCGTCCGATGGCGGCATCGCCGCCCACGGCACCGCGGCGCAGACGGGCGATGCCTTCATCTACGACCGCATCGAGACCTCGCCCGGCCATCGCCGCAAAGGCCTGGGCATGGCCGTGATGGCCGCGCTCGCTTCGACGAAGGAATCGGCGACGACCCCGCAACTGCTGGTCGCCACGGCAGACGGCCGCGCTCTTTACGAGACGCTGGGCTGGACCGTGCTGACCCCCATCGCCGCTGCGGTCATTCCGGAACGCTGAGGATCCGCAGCACGCTGGCCTTCCCTGGAGAGGTTCGCCCGCCGCGGCCTTCAACTCCCCGCCCGCGCGCGGCATCACAAGCAGAGCCCCAACCTCTGCCACTGGCCTGCGGCCGCGGCCTTCGTCAGGATCCACGCATGCACGCCCACACCGGCTTCGAGACCCGCCATGACGCCTGCGACGTGCTGCGCACGCACCGGCACGACGGCGCGTACGCCGCGCTGGTGATCGACGGCAGCCATGTCGAGGCGAGTGCCGACGGCCCGGTCGACTGCGTGCCCGGCACGCTGCTGCTGCATCCGCGCTGGCATGCGCACGGCAACCGCTTCGGCCGGCTCGGCGCGAAGGTGGTGAACCTCGATCTGGACGCCGATGCCGTCGGCGACACGTTGCGCGTGCTGCGCGTGCACGATGCGAAGGACGCGCTCGCGGTGTTCACGCGTGCGCCGCACCGGCTGCCGGAGCTGATCGCCGCGTGCGGCGCCGCGCCGACGCCCACGCTGCAACCGTGGCAGCGCATGTTCCTGCGCGAACTCGAGCACGGCGAGCAGGACATCGCCTCGCTCGCGCGGGCGGCCGGCGTGTCGCTCGCGCATGCCTCGCGCACGTTCGTGAAATCGCACGGCATGGCGCCGCAACTGCTGCGTCGCGAACTGCGCTGCCGTCGCGCGTTGCGCCTGCTGGTCGAAGGATGGCCGCTGGTCGAGATCGCGACGATGAGCGGGTTCGCCGACCAGGCGCACCTCACGCGAACCCTGCGCGCGGCGACGGGCGTCCCGCCCTCGCGGCTGCGTCGGAAGATCAAATCCGTTCAAGACGCCGCCCTGGCGACCGCGCTGCAATGAGCGCGAAGGCGGCCGCCGGCCGTCGCACGAACGGATTCCCCATGTCCCGCACGACGTTCCGCATCGCCCCGCTGGTATTCGCGCTCACCGCCGCGGTATCGGCCGCACACGCCGCCCCGCCCGCCTCCACACCGGCGGCCACCGCCGCGATCGCCGAATCGACCAATGCCATCCTCCAGGGCGACAGCCAGCGCGCGGTGACGGCGCTGCGCGCATCGCCGGCCGCCGGCTTCGTCGACAAGGACGCGGTGTATCGCGCCTGCATGCTCGCGCGCCACGGCGACGCGCCGGTGTTCGCCACCGACGCCATCGCCGACGGTTTCGCCCGCCAGGTGCTGCACGACTACCAGGACTACTGGTGGCACGCGATGAAGGCGCCGCAGCAGCGCGCGCAGCTGGAAGCGAAGCTGCTCGCGACGCTGCGCAAGCGCATCGGACCCGATGCGAACGACGCCAAAGACATGGACGCACTGGAGCCGATCCTGCAGGGGCAGCTGCTGGCGCACGGCTATCGCGCGCAGCTGGGCCGCACGCTGCCGCTGCGCGAGCTGATGATGTGGCGCAAACAGGAAACGCGGCCGTGGAAGGTCGAGCTGCCCGAAGGCCCGTACACGGTGAAGGTCGAACTGCTCGACGACTGGGTGAGCCGCGGCTGGACGTCGTACGGCCGCTGCGAACGCGGCTCCGCCGGCGGCTGGGCGACGGCCGAAGCGTTGTACGCCGTTGTGCCCAGCTACACCGAAGGACTCGACAGCGAAGCGTTCCGCGTGGTGTTCCTCGGCCACGAAACGCAGCACTTCGCCGACCAGAACGCATTCCCGGGCATGGCGTCGTGGGAGCTGGAATACCGCGCCAAGCTGGTCGAACTGGCGCAGGCGCGCGAAGTCAGCGCCAAGCGACTGGGCTCGTTCATCACCGCGCAGGGCGATGACCCCGATTCGCCGCACACCTACGCGAACAAGCACGTGGTCGCCGACCTCACCGCGCGGCTGGGCACGGCGCCGGACAAGGTGAGCATCGAGCGCCTGCAGCAGGCCGCGCGCGACCAGCTCGCGGAGGACACCGCACGTCGCAAGGCGGCAGCGCCGGGCGCGGAGGCTGTCGCGCGCTGAAGCCGCTGTGGCATGGTGGCGGCCCGCCCCACGGAAGCCGCCGCCATGTCCGAACACCTCGCCTCGATCCGCTGGACCCGCAACGGCCAGCCGTTCGACTACGAACACTACCCGCGCGACCACGACGTGCGTTTCGAACGCGGGCAGCGCATCACCGGCTCGGCCGCGCCGGCGTACTTCGGCAGCGCGGACGGCGTGGATCCGGAAGAGATGCTGGTGGCCGCGCTGTCGTCGTGCCACATGCTGACGCTGCTGGCGATCGCGGCGAAGAAGGGCTTCACCATCGACGCCTACGAGGACGACGCCGTCGGCACGCTCGGCAAGAACGCGGAAGGTCGCGCGGCGGTCACGCACGTGACGTTGCGTCCGAAGATCACGTTCGCAGGCGATGCCCCGGATGCGGCGGCGCTGGAGAAGCTGCACGAGTCGGCGCACCGCAACTGCT
>JABFWF010000149.1 GCA_013362405.1 Lysobacter sp.
CGCTGGCCGGCGTGTGGGACCACTCCAATTTCCGTACCGATCTCGTCGGCCGGCTGCGGCGCACGACCAATTTCGTCGCCGGCACCACGTACGCCTCGCGCCCGGAAGCGCAGAAGCTCATCGACCGCGTCGCCGGCATCCACGAACAGGTGCGCGGCACGCTGCCGGACGGCCGCTTGTATCGCGCCGACGATCCGGCGCTGCTGACGTGGGTGCATGTGACCGAAAGCTTCGGTTTCCTCGAAGGATTCCGCCGGTATTCGCCGATGACGCTGCCCGCGGGCGCAGCCGATGACTACTACGGCGAAGTGCGCCGCGTCGCCGAAGCGCTGGGCGCGCGCGACGTGCCGGGCACGGAGGCCGAAGTCGCCGCGTTCTTCGCCCGCATGCAGGGCGAGCTTCGACTGGACGAACGCTCGCGCGAGGTGCTGCGCGTGCTCGCGCGCATTCGTCTGCCCGTGCCGATGGCCGGACTGTCGCGCGACCTGTTCCTCGGCGCCGGCGCGGCGCTGTTGCCGGATTGGGCGGTCGACATGCTCGCGCCGACGCGCTTCGAACGTGCCCGAGCCGCGGTCGCATCGCGCACGCTGCGCACGATTTCGCCGATCTTCCGCGCGGCGCTGAACGACGGCGTCGGTCCGCGTGCGTGCCGGCGCGTCGGCGCCGATCCGTCGATCCTCGATCGCTGGCCGTGACCCTCAGCCGCCCGCGGGTTTGAGCAGCACGATCTTCGAGGCCGTGCGCACGCGGCCAACCAGGCGGAAAGCCATGTCGATCTCGTCGCCGGGTTTGAGCTGCTCGAGCCGCATCGGCGTGCCGTCCAGCGCGAACACCTGCGTGTTGGCATCGATTTCGATGCGGTTGCGGATGCGCGTCTCGGTCTGGTCGACCATCAGCACGTTGGTGCGCGGGACGAACTCGGCCACGGTGCCGTGCAGGTATTGGCCCCAGCCTTGGCCCGGCGTCGTGTCGGGCAGGCGTGTCACCGATGTGGCTTCGACGCGATTGCCGGTCTTCACCGTGTCCAGCATCACGCGGTCGCCCGGCTGCAGTTTCGGCCGCGTGGCCCGATCGCGCTCGGCTTTGGCTTCGTCGTAATACAGGTTGATCGGCGCGCCCTGCCCCAGTTCGCTGCCGGTGCGCGCGTCCAGACTGAGCACGATCCGATGCTGCGCCGGATCGTGCCGCTGCAGCGTGCCGACCGTGCGGCCCTGCACCTGCGCCGCGGCGGCGGTCGTCAGGCCAAGCAGGACGCACGCCACCAGCGTGCGATGGAAACGGACGATCGTTGCGTTGCGCATGGCCGCACCCTCCGCGATGTTCCCCGCGGCGGCATGATGCGCGGCCGATGTGTAGGCGGCGTCAGGAACTGCAGGACAGCATCGAACAGCCCGCACGTTCGCGCGCCCAGTCCGGACGGCGGCGCGCGTAGGCCTCGCGGCCGGGCTGGTCGTCGTAGGGGCGGCGTAGCGCGGGTTGGCGGCGTTCATCCGCTCGCGGCGCTGCGCGTCCGGCAGGTCCTGCTGCGAGAGCCGCGCGACATAACGCGCGAGCCATTCGCGCAGCGCCGGCTCGACCGCCTCACGGCGCGTCGGGTCGTAGAACGCGTCTTCCATCGGGCCCAGGTCCGGCGCCCGCACGTCGAGGTCGGCCAGGCCGCGGAAGAACAGCGTCATGTCGATCTCGCCTTCGGTCAGCAGGTCCTGCAACTGCTGCATCAGGGCGGTGTCGTCCTCGCGGTAGTCGGCCAGGCCGAGCTTGCGCGCGGTGTTCTCGCGATCGGCATCCAGGTAGGTGGAGACGAAGCGGCGCAGGCCGGCCTGCAGCGGCTCGGTGTCGTCGAACAGCAGCGACAGCGAGCCGGCCAGCCGCCCGAGGTTCCAGTACGCGACCTGCGGTTGCTGGCCGAAACGGTAACGACGCTGGTAACGGTCGGTGGTGTTTGGCGTCCAGCCCGGATCGAAGTTGTCGACCCAGCCGTACGGGCCGTAATCGATGGTGAGGCCGAGGATCGACATGTGGTCGGTGTTCATCACGCCAGGCACGAAGCCGACGCGGATCCAGTGCGCCATCAGCACGGCGGTGCGCTCGCACACCTGCGCGAACCATTCGGCGTACGCCGCCTGCCCGCGCCCGAGGCCGCGCAGGTCGGGGAAATCGCGGCGGATGCAGAAGTCGGCCAGCTGGCGCAGCAGTTCGGTGTCGTTGCGCGAGGCCGGCAGTTCGAAATTGCCGAAACGGATGAACGACGGCGCCACGCGGCACACCACCGCGCCGGGTTCCAGCTGCGGATGGCCGTCGTAGAACATGTCGCGTTCGATCCATTCGCCCGTGCCGACCAGGCTCAGCGCGCGCGTGGTCGGCACGCCGAGGTGGTGCATCGCCTCGCTGCACAGGAATTCGCGGATCGACGAACGCAGGACCGCGCGGCCGTCGGCACTGCGCGAATACGGCGTCGGACCGGCGCCCTTGAGCTGCAATTCCCAGCGTTCGCCCTCGGCGTTGATCATCTCGCCCAGCGAAATCGCGCGACCGTCGCCGAGCTGGCCGGCCCACTGGCCGAACTGGTGGCCGCCGTAGTTCGCCGCGAACGGTTGCATGCCGGGCAGCAGCGAATTTCCACCGAACACGCGCGCGAACTCGTCGGAGACGACGTCGGCCTCGCGGAAGCCGAGCCGCCGCGCCATCTCCGC
>JABFWF010000287.1 GCA_013362405.1 Lysobacter sp.
GAAAGGCGCAGGCCGCGGGAAGGCGCGCGGGGTGGCGACGGCATTCATCGGGATTACTTCCGCGGCGCCTCGACCTTCGCCAGCAGTGCGTGCAGCACGTCGTCCGGCGACTGGCCTTCGATCTGCAACTCCGGCGCAAGCGCGATGCGGTGGCGCAGCGCGGGCTTGGCGATTTCGCGGACGTCGTCGGGCGTGACGAAATCCCGGCCCGACAGCACCGCCTGCGCGCGCGCCGCACGCACCAGCGCGAGGCTGCCGCGCGGGCCCGCGCCGAGCGAGATCCCGGCCCAGTCGCGCGTTGCGGCGACGATGCGCACCGCGTAGTCGATCACCGCATCGTCCACGGCGACCAGCGCGGTTCCGGCCTGCATCGCGACGATCTCCTGCGGGCCGAGCACGCGCGCCACCTGCGACAGGTCGAAGTCCGATGCCGCGCGGCCCTGGCTCACCGCGGCGACCATGCGCTTCTCGTCGGCGCGCGTGGGATAGCCGATCAGCACCTTCAGCAGGAAGCGGTCCAGCTGCGCTTCGGGCAGCGGGTACGTGCCTTCCTGCTCGACCGGGTTCTGCGTGGCGAGCGTGAGGAACGGCGGCGTCAGCTGGAAGCTGTGGCCTTCGATGGTGACCTGCAGTTCCTGCATCGCTTCCAGCAGCGCCGACTGCGTCTTCGCCGGCGCGCGGTTGATCTCGTCGGCCAGCAGCAGGTTGGTGAACACCGGGCCGCGACGGATGTTGAACGTCTCGGTCTTCGGGTTCCACACGGCGTGGCCGCTGATGTCGCTGGGCATCAGGTCCGGCGTGAACTGCACGCGCGCGAAGCTGCAATCGATCGCCCGCGACAGCGCGCGCACCAGCAGCGTCTTGCCCAGGCCCGGCACGCCTTCGATCAGCACGTGGCCGCCGGCGAGCAGCGCGATCAGGATCTGGTCGAGCACCGCCTCCTGCCCGATGAAGGCCTTGCCGACTTCCTCGCGCACCGCGGCGGCGCGTGCGGCCAGGGCTTCGCCGGTGATCGGAACGAGGGGAGCGGGAGCGGCGTCGGCGTTCATGGCGTGGTCTCTGTTTCGATTCGGTCAAAGGGAATTGCGCATGCGCATGAGCAGCGAGATGCGGCTGCGGAACGCGGCGTGGTCGCGCGCGATCGGCGTGGACAGGGCATCGCGGACGTCGTTCTGCGACAGGCCGAAACGCTCGGCGAGCATCGAGGCCTGCGCATCGCCGTCGAGCGCGGCGGCCTGCGGATCGCGACGACGCAGCCGCGCGAGGAAGGCCTTGCGCGCGGCTTCGTGCAGCAGGTGCGCGTAGCCGTAGCGATAGACGTGTTCGCCGCTGGCGGTGACGTGCTCCAGCAGCGAGCGACGCTCCACCGCCGGCGAAGCCAGCAGCGGGCCGAAGCGCTGCGAGCGCCGCCACAGCCACGCCATCAGCGCCAGCAGGAGCGGCAGCCACACGCGCCAGTGTTCGCGCACCAGCGTCATCCAGAACGAGGGCATCTGCGCCTCGTAGATGAGGTGCACGGTGCCGGCGCGGTAGTTCGGATCGAGCAGCTGCCGCGTCAGCGCGATGTGCGGCCCGTCCTTCAGCGAATCGTTGTCGAGGAAGTCGAAATCCGACAGCACGTCGACGTGCCCGCGTCCGTGCGGGATGCGCGCGAAGACGTAGCCGATCTCCGGTTCGCCCCAGTGCAGCGACGCGGTGGATTCGAGGTTGTCCACGTCCAGGCGCCGGCCGCGGCAGAACTCGACGTGCGGGTCCTCGCCGGCGACATCGAGCCCGGCGCAGAGCCGGTCCGAACGCGGATGCACGCCGAACGCGCTCATCACCGGCAGTGGCAGTTCGACGTCCAGCGGCCCCGGCGGCGGCGTGCGCAGCAGCAGGTGGCCGCCGCGTTCGACCCAGTCCAGCAGCGCGGCTTCTTCCTTGTCGGAGATCGTGCGCGGGTCGTTGTAGAGCAGCACCGTGTCGCGCGGGCCGAGCGCGATGCTGTCCAGTTGCAGTCGTGGACGCGCCTGCGCCTTCACGCCATCGCCGATCAGCGCGAGCTTGAGCACGTACAGCGGATTGCGACGCGCCTCCCCGGTGCGCGGCAGGTCGACCCACTCCTCGGCGCGCACGAAATTGTGCTGCCACCACGCATAGCCGCCGGCCAGCGCACCGGCGACGGCGAGCACGAGCAGCGCGATGAGGCCGTGCCGGCGCGTGAACGTCATGCGGGCACGCTCGATTCATTACGCGCGGACGGCGACCATCCGAAGCGCGAGGCCAGATCGGCCAGCAGCGATTCGAAATCGTCGCCGGCCGGGAAGCTGTGCGCGTACGCCGCGTACTGCCAGGTGCGCACGGCGCGCGCGAAGGCGTCGCGGTCCTCGCCGCGCGGCAGCTTGCGCGAGGCACGCAACACTTCGGCCTCCGTCGCGCCCGGCACGAGCACCGCCTGCGTGCGCGCGACCATCGCCTCGACGCTGGCGCGATAGAGCAACGCGAGCGCCTCGCGCTCCCGGCCTTCGCGCCAGAGCCGGCGAATGGCGCTCGGAATGTCTTCGGGCAACGGCGGCGGCGGTTCGTCGGCGCGGTCACGGCGGATTTCGTCTTCCTCGCGACCGGCGCGCGCAAGGCCGCCGCGGAACCACGCCAGC
>JABFWF010000176.1 GCA_013362405.1 Lysobacter sp.
AGGCGCGTCAGCGCGGCCACAACAGCCAGAGCGCGGCAAGGCCGAGCAGCCACAGCGTCGCCAGCACGAGCGCCATGGCCAGCACGATGCGCGCCACGCGGCCACCTGGCGCCATCGCCAGGCGCCGCCAGGCCCACGCCGCCGCGGCGACGGCGAGCGCGACGCAGGCCCATTGCCAGCCGAACGCGCCACCGGGCAACGCGTCGTCGATCGCCGGCAGCCACCACGCGAGCGCGGCGCAGGCCACCGCCAGCACCACGGCGGCACGGGTGGCATTCGAGGACGACGTCCGTTGGCCCATGGGCCGATGATGCCACCTGGCCAGGCGCCTGCCGCTCCACGAGCGTGGCATCCGTCGCCAACGCCGAACGTGCGCAAGGGCCCCATGCGCGCATCACTTTTCCTTGCGCCAGTTGAGCGAAGCGCGGTTCTCCACCGTGCTCGATTCGATCTCGACGTCCACGCCGCGGCGGATCAGGTACTTCAGCGTCAGCACCTGGCCGCTGCCGAGCAGCGACACGCCGTAGCCGACGTACACGCGTGGCGAGAGGTACTTGCCGATGCCCAGCACGTTCCCGCCGAGCGCGCGCGATTCGCTCACGCCGGCGGTGTCCAGGCCGATCTTCGCGCCGAGCTGCGATGCGAGCAGGCTGCCGCCGGCGGACAGCGCCGCGCTGGCCGCGTTGACCTGCTGGGTTTCCTGCTCCGACGCGGTCGACAGCGGTCGGCCGAGCGCGAGCAGCGCGAGCGCCTGCGACTGGTCGCTCGCCGGATCGCTCCAGACCTCCGCCTGCGGCCGCGTCGCGTGCCCGGTGACATCGATGCCCGCGGTGACGTCGCCGATCGCGCGCTCGGCGCGCAGGTCGAGCAGCGGATCGTCGATCGGACCGTTGTTCCAGCTCAGCCGGCCGCGGGTGATGTCGAGCTTCTGTCCGTAGGCGGTGTAGCGGCCGCCGACGTCGAGCATGCCGCTCGCGGTCATCGCGCGCCCGGGCGCACTGCGCACGTGCAGGTTGCCGCCGAGCGTGCCGGTGAGGCCGTATCCATCGAGATGCACGTCGTCGCCGAGCGCGAGCGTGAGGTCGAGCGCGACCGGCGTGGCGATGTCGCGCGCACCGGGTTTGGCGGGATCGAGCACGACCACGTCGGGCGACGCCGCCACGCCGCGGTCGAGGCGCTCCAGCGCGATGCGTGCGCTCGGCACGCCGACGGTGCCACCGACGGTGAGCGCCTGCCCGCCGACGTAGCGCACCTGCACGTCGGGATCGATCACCGCGCGCAGGTCGCGGGTATCGGAGGCGAGCACGTTGCGCCCGCGCACCGACAGCTGCAGCGGCGATTCGGAATTGCGCCAGCCGAGCGTGCCGTCGAGCGCGAGCGTGCCCTCGCCCGAACGCAGGCTGCCGCGCAGGCGCGCGCTGCCGTCGGGCAGCGCGTCCAGGCGCAGGTCGCCGTCGTCGAGCGTGATCGCGAGTGCGGGCAGTTCGGTGCGGAAGCGGGCGAGATGCGCCTGCCCGCCGAGCGTGGGCGCGGCGCGTGTGCCGCCGAGGCCGAGCCGGGCGTCGAGCGTGCCGGTGGGCGCGACGATGTCCGGCGACAGCAGCTCCATCCAGGTCAGCGCATCGGTGCGCAGCGACAGCGTGCCGGACAGCGGCGCGTAGGCATCCCATCCGGTACTCAGGTGCGCGTCGACGCGACCATTGCCGTTCAGGCCCGCGCCGAGCGTCGCGGTGAGGCGCTGCGGATCGAACGTGGCGTCGAGCGCGAGCTGCGAATAGGCGACGAGGTCGCCGCGCGCGCCTTGGCCGGTGCGCAGGCTGCCCGCCGCCGAGCTCCCATGCAACGCGCCGTGCCAGCCGCTACCGGCCGGGCGCAGTTGCGCCTGCAGCGCGATGGCGCCGTCCAGCAGCCAGGCCTGGCCGTCGTTGCGCGATGGCAGCCACGGCGTGGCAAGTGAGAGCGGCAGGCCGTCGCCGGTGACCTCGATGCCGCGACGCGGCCAGTCTGCGGAGGCGCACAACGTGCCGCCGCCGCTGCCGCGCAGGCACGCCGACGACAGCTGCCAGCCATTGGAGGCCTGCGCGAAGCGCGCGGGTGCCTGCAGTGACCAGTGCGCGCCCTTCGCCGGGGCGAGCTGCAGTTGCGCGAGCGTGCCCTGCCAGCGGCCGCCGCGTCGCGCCAGCGACGCCGACGTGGCGAGCGCTCCCGGTGCGCCACTCGCCTGCGCATCGAACTGCAGCGACTCGACCGCGCCGCGGCCCGCGAGATGCAGGCGGTCGAGCGCGACGCCGGCGACGAGGTCGCGCGCATCCACCACCAGCGTGCCGGTGCCGCCCCGCCACGGCAGCCGGCCGTGTGCGTCGAGCGTGCCGGCGCGATAGCCGCCGAACGACAGTCCGCTGCCGTGCAGCTCCGTCGCAACGTCCGGCGCCGTGCGCGCACCGGCAAGGTGCAGCGTGCCTTGCAGCGCACCGCCGGCGTGCGGCAGCAGATCGTCCAGTTGCAGCGGCGCGAAGCGCGCGTCGAGCGTGAGCGTGTCGCCGAGGCGGCCATTGGCCGCGATGCGGCTGCGACCGAGCGCGAGCGACAACTGCCCGGCATACGCGTCATCGCGCAGCGAGA
>JABFWF010000267.1 GCA_013362405.1 Lysobacter sp.
GGTCGCGCGCCGATTCCAGCGCGGCCATGGCGCTGGCCTGGTCGAGGAACTGCTCGCGCCGCAGCGTGCTGCGCCCGCCGATCTGGCCGCTTTCGCGCACCAGCGTCCATCCGCCGAGCAGGTCGGGCTGCAGCATGAGCTGGACGAAGCGGGGCGCTTCGCGGCCGTCGGGCCGTTGTTGCAGGAGCAGTCGCATGGGCCGGATTGTAACGAGCGCGGGTGTACGAGGCGCCGTCAGCGGCCGCGCAGCACGTCCAGGACCCGCTCGTCCGGCACTCCGGAGACGATCTTCGCCAGCCCCGCGCGTTCCCACAGCACGAAGCGCAGACCGTGGGCCTCGGCCTTCTTGTCCAGGCGCATGCGGTCGAGCAGCGCCTCGGGCTCCAGGCCAGCCGGGATCACCGTTGGCAGGCCCAGTCGCTGCAGCAGCGCCTGCAGGCGGTGCGTATCCGACGCGTGCGCCAGACCGAGCGCCGCCGACAGCCGCGCCGCCAGCACCATGCCGACCGCCACCGCCTCGCCGTGGTTCAGCGCGGCGCTGCCGGCGCCGGCGTAGCCCTGCGCGGCCTCGATCGCGTGGCCGAAGGTGTGGCCGAAATTGAGCAGCGCGCGCTCGCCGTGTTCGTAGGGATCGCGCGACACCACTTCGGCCTTGTACTGGCACGAACGCGCGATCGCCTCCGACAGCGCCGCGTCGTCGCCGGCCAGCAGCGCGTCGGCGTGATGTTCCAGCCACGTCAGGAATTCGGCGTCGAAGATCGCGCCGTACTTCACGACTTCCGCCAGCCCCGCGCGCAGTTCGCGCCCGGGCAGCGTGCGCAGTGTCGTGGTGTCGGCGATCACCGCGCGCGGCGGATGGAACGCGCCGACGAGGTTCTTGCCCGCCGGCAGGTCGACCGCGGTCTTGCCGCCGACGGAGGAATCCACCATCGCCAGCAGCGTCGTCGGCAGTTGAACGACGTCGATGCCGCGCATCCAGCACGCCGCAGCGAAACCGGCGAGGTCGCCCACCACGCCGCCGCCGAGCGCGATCACGGTGGCGTCGCGCGTCGCACAGAGCTTCGCCAGCGCGTCGAGCGCCTCGCAGAAGCGCGCGAGCGTCTTCTCCTGTTCGCCCGGCGGGATCACGAAGCAGGCGATGGAGAGCGTCGGCCGCGCGGCACGCAGCGTGGCCTCGACGCGGTCGGCGTACAGCGGCGCGACGTTGCCATCGCTGACGATCAGCGCATGGCGTCCGCGCAGCGCATGCGAGAGCAGCGCCGAATCGCCGAGCAGGTTCGGTCCGATGCAGATGTCGTAGCGCGCCTCGCCATCGACCTTGACCGTGCGCATGGTGCTCATGGGAATTCCGGAGTGGGGGACGACGGGCGGGGCGAGGATTGGCCGTCCGCAGCTTCGTCATCCTGAAGTTCGCATTGTCCCGCCGGGGACGATGAAGCCGGCGTGTCGGTCGCGCGCTGCCAACGCACGTCGAGTTCCCGGGCGAGGAGGTCGGCCGCGGCCACGCTGTCATGGGCATCGGTATCGAAGACGAGGTCGGCCACTTCGGCGTACAGCGGCGCGCGGTGGGCCGAAAGATCGCGCAGCACCTGCTCGCGATCGCCGCGTGCCAGCAGCGGCCGGCTGCGGTCGCGGGCCAGGCGCGCGAGCTGCTGCTCCACGCTCACCACCAGGTGCACGACGAAGCCGCGTTCGCGCATGCGGCGGCGGTTGCCGGGATCGAGCACCGCGCCGCCGCCGGTGGACAGCACGATGCCGTCCTGCGCCAGCAACGCGGCGAGCACGGCGCTTTCGCGCGCGCGGAAACCGGCTTCGCCTTCGACCTCGAAAATCGTGTTGATGCTCGTGCCGGCAAGGCGCTCGATCTCGTGGTCGGCATCCACCAGCCGCAGGCCGAAGCGCTCGGCCACGCGGCGCCCGACGCAGGTCTTGCCTGCGCCCATGGGGCCGACGAGGACGAGGTTGGACGCGGGGTTCATCCCGAGGATTCTAAGCGCTGCTTCACCCGACCGGGCGTCGCTGCGCGTCGAGCCGCAGCGTCCGGTCGGCGATGCCGGGCAGCGTGCGCAGCGCCTGCCGGCTCACGCGTTCGAACAGCGCGACGAAGCGGTCGATGTCGGCACGGGACATGCCATGCGCCGCCCTTCGACGCGCCTGCATCGCCTGCTCCTGCTGCCAGCGCCATTGCGGCACGGTCTCGAAGCCTGGCGGCTGCAGGAACAGCAGGCGGTCGATGCGCGACCACAGCGCGGGATAGTCGCGTGCGAGCGCGTCGTTGCAGTAACGACGCCACGTGCCGTCGGCATCTTCATCGCGTTCGACGGCGTTGATCGGCTCTCGCAGCGCGGCCTCGTCCTGCGGCGGCGTGCACAGGAACCAGCCTTCGAACAGGACCAGGTCCACTTCCTGGACGCGTCGCCAGCGCGACGGCGGCAAACGCGTGTCGGCGAGCTTGTCGAAGCGCGGCAGTGCGGCGGGCGTGCCCGCGCGCAGCGCGTCGAGCGTGGCGCAGCCCAACATCACATCGTGCGTGCCCGGCGGTCCGCGCGTGGCGAGCAGCGGATGCACGCGTCGCGCCAGGCGCCGGCGTTCGCCACGGCCGAAGTAGAGGTCGTCCAC
>JABFWF010000246.1 GCA_013362405.1 Lysobacter sp.
ACCAGCGCGGCACGCCGCGCAAGCTCGCGCCGATCGCGC
This sequence comes from Lysobacter sp., assembly GCA_013362405.1. Classification (GTDB taxonomy): domain Bacteria; phylum Pseudomonadota; class Gammaproteobacteria; order Xanthomonadales; family Xanthomonadaceae; genus JABFWF01. Next base: position 40 of record JABFWF010000246.1, read on the forward strand.
TGACCCAGGCCACCCTCACCGTGCCGACGGCACCCGCGGTGACCAACGTCAAGCCTGCGCAGCCTGCGCCGATCCGCGAGCCCCGCGAGGAAGCGCCGGCGCCCGCGCCGATGCCCGTCGCCCCGGCGCCGCAGCCGGTGCCGGCCCCAGGCTTCATGGGTTGGCTGCGCGGCCTGTTCGCGCCCATGCCGGCCTCCGCGCCGGCAACGTCGCATCCGGCGCGGGGCGACGACGGCCGCGGTCGCAGTGACCGCAGCCGTCGTGACGGACGCGATGGCCGCAACAAGCAGGGGCGCGACCAGCGCCGCGAGGAGCGCCGCGACGATCGGCGTGGGCAGCAGCAGGCACAGGGCGGCCAGGGGCAGCAGAAGCAGCGCGAGCAGCAGAAGCCACAGCAACAGGCCCAGCAGCCCAAGCAGAAGCAGCAACAGCCGGCGCAGAAGCAGCCGCAGCAGCAGAAGCCGGCGAAGCCGCAGGACGAGCGCCAACCGCAGGTCGCCCAGCAGCCGGTCCAGCCGAAGCCGCAGGCCCAGCAGCAACCGAAGCCGGCACGCCCGCCGGAGGCGGAAACCGAGGCGACGGGGCTGAAGGCCGCGCTTCCTACCGTGATGCCGGTCGAGCCGGCGCCTGCGTCGCAGCCTGCGGAAGCCGCGATGCCTGCGCAGGCAGAGAGCGTCGACACCGGAACGTCGCCGGCCCCCGGCGAAACGGCCGCGCAGGGCGAAGGCGGCGGTCGCCGCCGGCGCGGACGCCGCGGCGGTCGTCGTCGTCGTCGTGGCGGCGGCGAGGGCGCTGCCGCCGGAGAGGTCGCGCAGGAGCACGAGGACGGCTTGGACGAAGACGTCTCCGCGGCACAGCGCTCGCAACCCGAGTTCGACTTCGACGACGAACCTGCAATGGCGTCGCCGGCCGTCGTCGCGCAGCCGGTCGGGACGTCCGCTCCCGTCGGGCAGACCGCGGCGGATGCGGGCACGACGCCTGTGCGCGCGCCAGCCGAACACACGGCGGCAGCGGCGACCACGACGGCCCCGGCCCCGCCGCCGACGACAGCAGCCCACGTCGAATCGCTTGCCTCATCGGCGGAGACGTCCGCGCCCGCTGCCTCGCCGGAAGACACGACCGAGCCATCCAGCGACGAGCTGGCACAGGCCGCGCCGGCCGACGACACCTCGGGCCCACGCATCGACGAGACGGGGTTCGCCGCGAACGAACTGCCGTCCGGCGAGCCGGCGCCCGCACTGGAGCCGGTGAGCTTCGCCGCCGATACCGCGGCGCCGGGCATGCCGGAAGGTGCCGCGGCCGACATCGGCCACGCGCCCGGGCTGTTCGACGGCCTGCCCGCCCCGACGCCGGCAGCGGCCGATCCGGTCGAAGCCGCGGCGCATGGCGCGTCCCAGCTCGCCGCCGCCGGCAACGACACCGAGGAAGAACACCGTCCCTGAGCGGAACGCATGGCGGCGGGCCGTGGGCTCGCCGCCACCTGCCTGGGTTCAGGTCTCTACTTTCGCTGTTGCGACGCGCGGAGATTCGCCCGGTTACAGCGCGTGCGCGGGATCGCAGACGCCGTACTGCGCGGCCAGCCGCGCCAGCGCGATGCTGTCCTGGATGCCGAGCTTTTCGAACAGCCGCGACTTGTGCGTGTTCACGGTCTTCGCGCTGAGGCTCAGCTTGCGCGCGATCTCTTCCTGGCGCAGGCCCTGGGTCAGCATCATCGCGATCTCCAGCTCGCGCGGCGACAGCGCGTCGAACGGCGACGCGTCGCCGCCGATGCCTGACAGCGCGAGGTTCTGCGCGATGCTGCTGGCGAGATAACGCTTGCCGCGCGCGACGTCGCGCACCGCGCGCAGCAACTCGGTCGCATTGCCACCCTTGCCTACGTAGCCCGACGCGCCGACCTCCAGCAATCGCTTCGGCATCGGACCGTCCTCGAGCACCGAGACCACGATGACGCGGGTGCCATGGTCGCCGCGCACGATGCGCTCGGTGACCTCGAACCCGCTCACGCCAGGCAGGTGCAGGTCGCACAGCACCACGTCCGGCTTGAGCCTGCGGATCTGTGGAATCGCGTCTTCGCCGCTGTCGGCCTCACCCACCACTTCGATGTCGGTTTCGCCCGACAGGATCATGCGCATTCCCGCGCGCACGAGTGCGTGGTCGTCGACCAGGAAAACCCGTATCGTCATGCTGCCATCCCCTGTTGTCCCCGCGGCGAGCGTACGAAGCGCCGCCTTCCCGGGCAATAACGTGAACGGAGGTGGCGGGCGGTCGCTAGAATGCGCACCGCGCATCACGATGACGACGGAAGCGTGGCCGAGTGGTTGAAGGCACCGGTCTTGAAAACCGGCAACGGGCAACCGTTCGTGGGTTCGAATCCCACCGCTTCCGCCAATTGAAGAAGCGCCCTCAGGGGCGTTTTTTCCTGTACTGGAAGCGGAGTCACGAGCCGCACGAGCGGCAGGACACCGGCCCGGGCAGCGCGGAGCTCTGACGCCCCGCCCTGCCGTCGCCAGGATCGAACGTTCGCCGGCGTTACGCGGGCGTCGCCACCTTGCGCGCGATGTCCTCCCCGCCCGCTCCGGCGCGCTTCTCCTTGCACTCGATGCATTCCTCGTGCGCGGCGGCGAGCAGCGGAGGCATCTTCTCGGCGAGGAAATCGATGAACACGCGCACCGCGGGCAGCAGGCCGCGACGGGAGGCGAACACGGCGTGGGAGATGCCCTGCGGCAACCGCCACTCGGGCAGCACCACCTCGAGCGTGCCGTTGCGCACCTGCTCGCTGCACATCGTTTCAGGCAGCAGGGTGATGCCGACGCCCTGCTCGGCGAGCGAACGCAGCATCGGGAAGTCGAAGCCCGACACGCGTGGATGCAGTTCCACGCGACGTACCGCGCCGTCCGGTCCGTGCAGTTCCCAGCGCTGGCGCGCGTCGTCCTCGCTGATGCTCAACGTGACGTGCTGAGCCAGCTCGTCCGGGTCGCGCGGGCGGCCCATGCGGTCGAGGTACTTCGGGCTTGCGACCAGCAGTTCCTGGATCTGGCCGAAGCTGCGCATCACCAGGCTGCCGTCGTCGTCCAGCCGCGTGCGCACGCGCAGGGCGACGTCGAAGCCTTCGTTGATGAGATCGACGCGGCGGTTGCTGACGTGCAGCTGCAGGCGCACCTGCGGATAACGCGCGAGGAACTCCGGCAGCATCTGCGGCAACTGCGTCTGCGCGAGCCCCACGGGCACGCTCACGCGCACCACGCCGCGCGGTTCGGCACTGAGGCGGTCGACCACCTCGCGCGCGGCCTGCGCCTCGGCGAGCATCGTCTGCGCGTGGCGGTAGACGCTGTTGCCGACGTCGGTGACCGCGAAGCGGCGAGTCGAGCGCTGCAGCAGACGCACGCCGAGGTCGGTCTCGAGCTGGGCGATGCGCCGGCTCAGGCGCGACTTCGGGATGCCGAGCGCACGCTCGGCGGCGGCAAAACCACCGTGGTCGACGACCATGGCGAAGTAGTAGAGGTCGTTCAGGTCCTGCATGGCTGGCACCTGGTTGTTCCGGGTTTGGAACGATCAGTGATATTAGGCCTTGTTTATCCCAGAATGGCAACACCCTACCTTGTCTGGACCGCGGCGCTTCCGCCGCATCCGAGACGAGGTTTCCATGCGCATGCTCCATGTCGACTCCAGCGCCCTCGGCGCCGGCTCCGTGACCCGCGAACTGACCGCCGCGATCGTCGCGCGCTGGCAGGATGCCGCGCCCGGCCTGGAGGTCGCCTACCGCGACCTCGACGCGGACCCCCTGCCCCATCTCACCGCGCCGCTGCTCGGCCAGGCGGACCCCGTCGCCGCCGAGGAATCCGAGCGCGCGCTGCAGCAGTTCCTCGCGGCCGATGTCGTGGTGATCGGAGCGCCGATGTACAACTTCGGCGTGCCCTCCACGCTCAAGGCCTGGATCGACCGCATCGCGGTCGCCGGGCGCACGTTCCGCTATACCGCGTGCGGCCCGGAAGGCCTGGCGGGTGGCAAGCGGGTCGTCGTCGCAAGCGGCCGCGGCGGCGTCTACGGCGATGCCAGCCAGGCCGACTTCCAGGAGGCCTACCTGCGCCAGGTGTTCGGTTTCCTCGGTATCGGAGACGTCGAGTTCGTGCGCGCGGAAGGCGTGGCGATTTCGCCCGAGCGGCGCGCCGAGGCGATGGCCGCGGCCCACGCGACCCTGCCCGTGCCGCTGCCGCTCGCCGCCTGAGTCAGCGCTCGCCGTAATGCAGCCAGACGAGCGCGGAGCGCTCGTCCGGAAACACGCGCGCGGTGATCCCGTGCTCGATCGCGATGAGGACGCCGAGTTCGTCGTTGTTCTGGCGCTCGATCCGCGTCTGCACGATCGCCACGCGGAACTCGCCGACATCGGTGCTGGCGACGGCCGCGATCATGCGCGCCAGCCGCGGCTCGGAAATCTGCGGCCCGTCGAGTTCGAGCACGACGAGGATGCGGCGCAGCCCGGCCTCGCGCGCCATGTTGAAGTTGTACAGCCAGCGGCGCAGCGCGGCATCGGCATCCCCGCCGATGCCGTGGATCACCACCCTGAGCACACCCGGGATGCTGCGGTCCCATTGCATGGTCACCGGACCGAAGTCGTCCGGCGGCGATTCTGGCGGCGACTCGTCCTCGTGGCCCCAGGTCGCGTCCATGCTCGTCAGGCGAGCGCCGCTTCGATGTCGGCCGCGATCGCCCTGGGGTCGGTGGTCGGCGCGTAGCGCCTGAGCACCGCGCCTTCGCGGCCGACCAGGAACTTGGTGAAGTTCCACTTGATCGCGTCGATGCCGAGCAGCCCGCCCTTTTCCTCCTTCAGCCAGCGCCACAGCGGGTGCGCGTTGTCGCCGTTGACGTCGACCTTGGCGAACATCGGGAAATCCACGCCGAAATTGACCGTGCAGAAGTCCCGGATCCGCGCCTCGTCACCGGGCTCCTGGTGGCCGAACTGGTCGCACGGGAATCCGAGCACCACGAGGCCACGGTCGCGATAGCTGCGCCAGAGCTCCTCGAGCCCCGCGTACTGCGGCGTGAACCCGCACTCGGAGGCCACGTTGACGATCAGCAGCACCTTGCCCGCGTACTGCGCCAGTGCTTGCGGCGTGCCATCGATGCCGGTCGCAGTGAAGTCGTAGGCCGTGGCCATCTCATCGTTCTCCCTGCGCGCGCACCGGCTCGGCGAACGGGCGGATGCCGAGCGCAGTATCTATCTCGCTCGGGTAATACGCATCGCCATCCTTGAGCACCAGCGCGACCTTGCGGATGTCGGCGATGTCCTTCGTCGGATCGCCGTCGAAGAGGACCAGGTCGGCGCGCTTCCCTTGCGTCACCGAACCGCGGTCGTCGAGCACGCGCGCGTAGCGGGCGCCGTTCCAGGTCGCCACCTGCAGCGCCTGCGAGGGAGTGAGGCCCGCCTGCACGTACAGCTCCAGTTCGCGCTGCAGGGTGAAGCCGGGCAGCGCGTCGGTGCCGGCCACCAGCGGCACGCCGGCGCGGTACATGCGGCCGGTGAAGTCGACCATCTTCTCGTACGACTTTTCGTAGCGCGCCGCGGTGGCGTCGTCCGGGATGTCCATCTCGGCCACGCGCAGGCCGCGCTGCACGTCGGGAGGCATGTGGTCGGCGACGGCGGCGTAGGCCTGCGACAGTTCACCGGCGCGCTGGCGCAGGAAGTCGAAGGTGGTGAGCGTCGGGTCGACGACGATGTGCCGTCGCGCCAGCAGTCCGATGAAGTCCTGCACCGGCTTGCTGTCGAAGTCGAGGTCGGCGGTCTTCTGCGCCGGCAGGTAGAAGCGCGCCAGCGTCCGGGTATCGGTCTTGTCGTCGACGTAGAAGTTCAGCAGCACCTGGTTGATGTGCTGGATCTCGTCGTAGCCCTGCTCCACCGCCTGCTGCGCGCGCAGGAAGGCCGGAATGTGGCCGCTCACGCGCAGGCCCTTGCTGTGCGCGTACGCCGTCGTCTCGCGCAGCAGGTCCTTCGGGAAGGAGTTGTAGATCTTGATCTGCGGGTAGCCGTGCGCGGCGTACCAGTCGACCGCGTGCTTCACCTCGTCCATGTTGCGGATGACGAAGCCGTTGCGCGCCGACATCGGACTCTCGCCCTCGATGAAGCCGGCCGGCACGATGTGCGGGGCGAGCAGGCGGCCGGCCTGCTCGTCGGCGATCAGGCCCTGCAGCGTGTCGTTGTCGTTGCCCATGTCGCGGATGGAGGTGACGCCGGTCGCCAGGTGCAGGCCGCCATCCCATGCGCCGTAATGGGCGTGCATGTCGAACAGGCCGGGTGCCAGCACGCGGCCGCCGGCGTCGATGACGTGGTCGGCCTGCATCGGAGCGCTGCCCGTCGGCATGATCGACGCGATGCGGCCTTCGCGGAGCAGCACGTCGCTCGCCTCGCCGAGCGCGCCGCGCTCGCTGTCGAACACGCGCGCGTTGCGCAGCAGCGTGCTACCCGGCAGCGGATGGCGCAGGCGCTGCTGCAGCTCGGCAAGTGCCTTCGCTTCGCCCTGCTTCTGGCGCGTTTCGAGGCCGGCGGCTTCCTTTTCCCAACCCTCCTCGATCAGCTGCACGAAGCCGGGCGCGATGAAGGCGAACAGGCGCGGCGTCGCATCGGCGGTCGCCCACACGAAGGTCGGGGTGAAGCCGACGCCGGTCAGCGCCAGCAGCTGGACCTTGCGTCGCTGCGCGCCATTGCCGATCTCGGCCTCGTCGACCTTGCGCATCGTCAGCGTGCCGCTCGGCACCAGCGGCAGCCTGCCGTCCGCGCGCTTCGCGAGCGCGCCGATCGCGACCGAGAAATCCTGCGGCGTGCCGCCGAGCGGCACGTACATCGCGCCGGCGGGCAACGTCGCCTGGCCGTGATCGGAAGTCGACTTCCACTGTCCGTTGTCGCCGTCACGTGAGAAGGACTCGTCGACCGGCGCGCCGAACGTGGTACGGCCCTGCACGTGGTATCGCGCAAAGCTGCCGTCGGGCGCGAGGGCGTAGGTTTCCTTCAGCTCGGGCCCGCGGCCGTTGTCCTTGAAGACGTAATCGACCGCGACGCTGCCGTCATCGTGGGTGGTGACGACCTGGTGGCCGGCGTTCTTGCCGCCATCGACCAGCGCCACATAGCGCAGCGTTTGCGCGCCCAGCGCGGGCGTCGCCAGCAACAGTCCGATGCAGATCCCCAGCAAACGCCGCATGGCCACGCTCCGTCGGAAGGTGCCGGGAGTCAAGCATGCCGGGCAAGGGGCGCACAAGCGCCAGAGGGCGTGCCCGAAAAAGCAAAACGCCGCAGCGGGCGACCTGCTACGAAGGATGCGAGACTTGCTTCACGACCTCCGCGGTCTTCGCATCGCGCCCGGAGAGGGCAATGTCGGCCTGGGCGACGATGCCGGCCACGTTGCCCTGCTGGTCGACCACGACGACGCGCCGTATCCGGTTCTGCTCCATCAGCCTGTAGCACTCGTCGACGCTGCTGTTGTCGCGCACGGTGGCGACCGGCGTGCTCATGCAATCGGCGACGGTCGCGTTGCGGATGTCGCTGCCTTCGGCGACCGCGCGCACCGCAATGTCGCGGTCGGTGATCACGCCGACCGGCTTGTTGCCGTCGTCGACGACCGGGATCTGCCCGCAGTCGTTCTGCTTCATCAGCCGGGCCACTTGCTGCAGGGTGGCGTCACGGTGGCAGCAGGCGGGATTGGCGGTCATGACCGAACGGATGTCCATGGGCTCCTCCTCGCTGAAATAAGGGACGGGAACACGAACGCTCACCATGCCGCGACCGCGGTCGTGGCAGGGTGAACCACGGTACCCGTGGCTTCCGTCATGGGCAGTAGGACTCCGCGTGCGCTAGGCTGCCGGCTTACCTCCGACTGGATGCCCTGCATGAAGCACCCGCTCGCCCTGGCGCTCGCCCTCGCGCTGGCCGCCGTGCCCGCCGCCTTCGCCGCCCCTCCCGCCAAGTCGCACGCCGTGCACGCCCAGACCCAGCCCGCCGCCGCCAACCCCTTCTTCCAGGAAAGCACGCTGCCGTTCCACGCGCCGCGCTTCGACCGCATCCGCGAGTCGGATTACCAGCCGGCGATCGAGGAAGGCATGCGGGTGCACCTCGCCGAGATCGGGAAGATCGCCGGCAGCCCGGCGGCGCCGACCTTCCGGAACACCATCGTCGCGATGGAGCGTTCCGGCGCCCTGCTGACGCGGGTGATGAATACCTTCAACGCCGTCACCAGCGCCAACACCAGCGACCTGCTGCAGAAGGTGCAGGAAGCCGAATCCCCCAAGCTCGCCGAGCATTCGGACGCGATCACCCTCAACGGCAAGCTCTTTGCGCGCATCGAGACGCTCTACAACCAGCGCGCCACCCTCAAGCTCGATCCGGAATCCAACCGCCTGCTCGAGCTGACCTACAAGAACTTCGTGCGCGGCGGCGCCAAGCTGTCGGATGCCGACAAGGACAAGCTCAAGGCGCTCAACAAGGAAGAGTCGACCCTCAGCACGCAGTTCACCAACCACCTGCTCGCCGCGGCGAAGGACGGCGCGCTGGTGGTCGATGACCGCAACAAGCTCGCCGGCCTGTCGGATGGCGACATCGCCGCCGCCGCGCAGGCGGCCAAGGGCCGGAACCTCGACGGCAAGTACGTGCTGCCGCTGCAGAACACGACGCAGCAGCCGGCGCTGCAGGACCTCGCCGACCGCGCGACGCGCGAGGCGCTGTTCAAGGCCTCGTGGACGCGCGCCGAGAAGGGCGACGCCAACGACACCCGCGCGATCATCGTGCGCCTCGCGCAGATCCGCGCCGAGCAGGCGAAACTCCTCGGCTACTCCAGCTACGCCGCGTGGAAGCTCGAGAACCAGATGGCGAAGACGCCGGAGACGGCGATCGGCTTCATGCGCAACCTGGTGCCGGCCGCGACCGGCCGCGCGCAGGCCGAAGCGAAGGACATCCAGGCGGTGATCGACCAGCAGGGCGGCGGCTTCCAGCTCGCCGCGTGGGACTGGAGCCGCTACGCCGAGCAGGTGCGCAAGGCCAAGTACGACCTCGACGAGGGCCAGATCAAGCCCTACTTCGAGCTCGACAACGTGCTCCGCAACGGCGTGTTCTACGCCGCCAACCAGCTGTACGGCCTGACCTTCAAGGAGCGCAAGGACATCCCGGTGTACCAGCCGGACGTGCGCGTGTTCGAGGTCATCGACAAGGACGGCAAGCCGCTGGCGCTGTTCTACTGCGACTACTTCAAGCGCGACAACAAGCAGGGCGGCGCGTGGATGAGCAACTTCGTCGACCAGTCGAAGCTGCTCGGCAACAAGCCGGTGGTCTACAACGTCGCCAACTTCACCAAACCCGCGCCCGGCCAGCCGGCGCTGCTGTCGTTCGACGACGTGACGACGATGTTCCACGAGTTCGGCCACGCGCTGCATGGCATCTTCGCCAATGGCGAGTACCCGAGCATCTCCGGCACCGCCACGGCGCGCGACTTCGTCGAGTTCCCGTCGCAGTTCAACGAGCACTGGGCGACCAACCCGAAGGTGTTCGCCCACTTCGCGAAGCACTACAAGACCGGCGAGCCGATGCCGCAGGCGCTGGTCGACAAGATCAAGAAGGCCGCGACCTTCAACAAGGGCTCCGACATGACCGAGCTGGTGGCCGCGGCCCTGCTCGACATGGACTGGCACAGCCTGCCGGCCGACGCCGGCAAGCAGGACGCCGACGCCTTCGAGGCGGCGTCGCTGAAGAAGGACGGCGTCGACCTGCCGTACGTGCCGCCGCGCTACCGCTCCAGCTACTTCCTGCATATCTGGGGCAACGGTTACGCCGCCGGCTACTACGCGTACCTGTGGACGCAGATGCTGGCCGACGACGGCTTCGGCTGGTTCAAGGAGCACGGCGGCCTGACCCGTGC
>JABFWF010000039.1 GCA_013362405.1 Lysobacter sp.
GGCCCGCGCCGCCCCCGCGTGAGCGCTGGCCCCGCTGGCTCGCCGCGCTGGGTGTCGTCGTTGTCGTCGGCGCGATCGCCGCACGCATTCGCCGCAACCATCGGGACGCTTGATGCCGACGATCACCCTGCTGTTCACAGCCCTGCATGGGTTGCTGCTGCTCGTCCTCCTCGGCCGCGTCTCGCGCCTGCGCCACGGCCGCCGGGTCGGTTTCGGCGACGGCGGCGATCCGGAACTGGCGCGTGCGATCCGCGTACACGGCAACTTCGCCGAGCACGTGCCGTTCGCGTTGCTGCTGCTCGGCCTGCTGGAGTTGTGTGGCCTGCCGCCGGCATGGCTGTGGACGTTCGGCGGCGCGCTGCTGCTGGCGCGCCTGCTGCACGCAGCGGGCTTATTGCGCAGCAGCGGCGCATCGTTCGGGCGTTTTTACGGCACCGCGCTCACCAGGCTGGTGCTGCTGGCGATGGCGATCTCCGGCTTGTGGCGCGCGCTGGTGTCCTTGTAGGAGCGGCTTATAGCCGCGAGTTCTCCAGCTTCAGCCTCCAGGCGCGGCGCGAGCCCCGATCATTCGCTTCGGTCGCGACTGTTGAAAAGCTCGCGGCTATAAGCCGCTCCTACGAAAACACGGGCGAAAAAAAGGCCGGGTCGTCCCGGCCTTTTTTCGAGCCCGCGCGGATCCGCTTACGCCGCGGCCGCCTGCCGCTGCCGCGGTCCTTCGAGCAGCGCGCGTTTCACCATCGCGACGAGCAGGTCGAGTTCGTCGGCGCCGATCGCGAAGTGCGGGGTGAAGCGCAGCGAATTCTCGCCGCCATGGATCACGCCGAGGCCCTGCTCGCGCATCCATTCCTCGGTCGAGCCGACCCCATAGCCCTTGAACTCCTTCGACAACTCGCAGGAGAACAGCAGGCCGGTGCCCTGCACCCTGGTGATCAGCCCGCCGAGTTCGTCCTTCAGCGCCTCCAGCCGCGCGATCGCCTCGCTCCCGCGCTGCCGGATATTGGTGCGCAGTTCGGGCGTGAGCTGGCCGAGCACCGCGCAGGCGACGTCCAGCGCGCGCGGGTTCGCGGTCATGGTGTTGCCGTACAGGCCGCGCTTGTACATCGCCTTGGCTGCTTCGGTCACCGCCAGCACCGACAGCGGGTACTGCGCGGCGTTGAGCGCCTTCGAATAGGTCTCCATGTCCGGCGCGTCGACGTGCTCGAAGCCGGGGTAGTCGACGATCGACAGGTAACCGGTCGCGCGCAGGCCGGCCTGGATCGAGTCGACCAGCAGCAGGCTGCCGTGGGCGCGGGTCAGCTCGCGCGCGAGCTCGTAGTAGGCGACCGGCACGCTGCGGCCCGGGTCGCCTTCGCCCATCACCGGCTCGAGGAACATCGCCTCGATGAACCAGCCGTTGGCGTCGGCGTCGGCGAAGGCCTTGCGCAGCGCGTCCACGTCGTAGGGCGCCACCGCGATCACCGAGTCCTCGCCACGGAAGCTGGCCAGGTGCTGCACGTAGGTCTTGCGGCTGGAATCCGAATACAGCGCAGGGCGCTCGGTGCGGCCGTGGAACGCGCCCTTGACCACCAGGCGCTTGATCGTGCGGCCGGCGTGGCGCGCGCCCGGGTCGGTCATGGTCTTGGCGTTGGCGTCGACGATGCGCGCCGCGAGCGAGACCGACTCGGAACCGGAGTTGAGGCACAGGAAGGCGCTGTACGGGCAACCGCCGCGGGTCTGGCCGATCTCTTTGCGCATCGCGCGCGCGAAGCGCAGCTGCGACACGCTCGGCGTCATGATGTTGGCCATCGCCTGCGGCCGGGACATCGCTTCCAGCACGGCCTGCGGGGTGTGGCCGAGGCCGAGCATGCCGTAGCCGCCGGTGTCGTAGATCACCGCACCCTTGAGGGTGACCAGCCACGGGCCGCGCGCGGCCAGCGCCACGTAGGGATTGGCGGCATCGTGCGCGTAGAAGTTGACGAAGCCGGACTGCACTTCGACCGTCTGCGCGTCCTCGTCCATCTCCAGCAGGTCGGGAAATTCGTCGCGGACCCGGGCGTATTCGTCCGCGGCGGCTTCGATGGCCTCGGCGAGCTCCGGGTGGGTGGCGGCGAAGCGCTGGATGGTGGCGTCGTCCAGGCCGGTGGTGCGGCGGGCGCCGGTGTGGGCGCGCAGGGGCGCCAGGCGGTCGGTGATGGCCATGGAATCCTCCGGCAGAAGCGGTCAAGCCTCCTATTATCGCGAACGGATCGGCGATAGACAGCGGCGATTCGCGCGAAATACCATCAGCTTTCGGCAATCCGACGAAAGGGGCTCCTCACAATGCCACTGACCGCCGCCGACCAGCAGCTCCTTTCGTTGCTCCGCGAGAACGCCCGCGCCTCCACCGCCGAGCTCGCCCGCCGGCTCAGGCTCTCGCGCACCACCGTGCAGAGCCGGATCGAGCGGCTGGAGCGGCAGGGGGTGATCGCGGGCTACACCGTGCGCGTGGACGACGAGGCCGAACGCGGCTACATCCGCGCCCACATCATGATCACCGTGCTGCCCCGGCAGATGGCGGCGGTGGTGCGCGCGCTGCACGCGATGCCGCAGGTGCGCGCGCTGCATTCGGTCAGCGGCCCGTTCGACCTGGTCGCGCTCGGCGTGGTGCCGACGATCGGCGAGATGGACGCGCTGACCGACCGCATCGGCGCGATCGAAGGCGTGGAGCGCACGACTTCGTCGATCGTCCTGTCGGCGAAGTTCGAGCGGTAGGCATCAGCCTGTCGCCCCGAAGGCGGCAAGGACGCCTGCTCCCAGCGCCAACCCGCACGCGGGGTGCGCACTCCCGGCCCCGGTAAGATGGGCGGCTGTCCCGCGCCTGCAACGCCTTGAAGACGTCCGATTTCCACTACGACCTGCCGCCGGAGCTGATCGCCCAGGCGCCATTGGCCGAACGCTCGGCCAGTCGCCTGCTGGTGGTGCCGCCTGCGTCGGCTCCGCTCGCCGACCGCCAGGTGCGCGACCTGCCGGAGCTGCTGCAGCCAGGCGACCTGCTGGTGTTCAACGACACCCGGGTGATTCCCGCGCGGCTGTTCGGTCACAAGGCGACCGGCGGGCGGGTGGAGATCCTGATCGAACGCCTGCTGCCCGGGGACGAGGCCCGCGTGCAGCTTGGCGTGAGCAAGTCGCCGAAGCCCGGCAGCCGGATCGCGCTGGACGCCGGCGGCGACGCCGAAGTGCTGGGCCGCGAGGACGCCTTCTACCGCCTGCGTTTCCAGGTGCCGGACGGCCTGCACGCGTGGCTCGAGCACGCCGGTCGCATGCCGCTGCCGCCCTACATCCAGCGTGAGCCGGGGACGGAGGACACGGCGCGCTACCAGACCGTGTTCGCGCGGGAGGCCGGTGCGGTCGCGGCGCCGACCGCAGGGCTGCACTTCGATGCGCCGCTGCTCGATGCGCTGCGCGCGCGGGGCGTGGAGTTCGGCCACGTGACGCTGCACGTCGGCGCGGGGACCTTCCAGCCGGTGCGGGTCGACGACGTGGCCGCGCACCGCATGCACAGCGAATGGCTTAACGTCGGTGCGGCGCTGGTCGAACAGGTCCGCGCGACGCGTGCGCGCGGCGGGCGCGTGGTCGCGGTCGGCACGACCGTGGTGCGCGCGCTCGAGTCGGCCGTGCGCGATGGCGAACTGCTGCCGTACGCGGGCGAGACGACGATCTTCATCTATCCCGGCTACCGCATCCGCAGCATCGACGCGCTGCTCACCAACTTCCACCTGCCGGAAAGCACGCTGCTGATGCTGGTGTCGGCGTTCGCCGGCAAGGAACGCATCCTGTCGGCGTACGCGCACGCGGTGCGCGAGCGCTACCGGTTCTTCAGCTATGGCGATGCGATGCTGCTGTGGCCGGCGGGGGGCGTCGCATGAGCCGCATGTCCTTCGACCTCCTCGCCACCGACGGCGCCGCCCGTCGCGGCCGCCTCGCATTCCCGCGTGGCACGGTGGAGACGCCGGCCTTCATGCCGGTCGGCACCTACGGCTCGGTCAAGGGCATGCTGCCGGAGCAGCTGCGCGCGCTCGGCGCCGAGATCATCCTCGGCAATACCTTCCACCTGTACCTGCGTCCGGGACTGGAGGTGATCGAGGCGCATGGCGGCCTGCATGGCTTCGCGCGCTGGGACGGGCCGATCCTGACCGATTCCGGCGGGTTCCAGGTGTTCTCGCTGGCGCATCGCCGCAAGATCACCGAGCAGGGCGTGACCTTCGCCGCGCCCACCGACGGCTCGACCGTGTTCCTCGGCCCCGAGGAAAGCATGCGCATCCAGCGCGTGCTCGATACCGACATCGTGATGATCTTCGACGAATGCCCGCCGGTGCACGTCGACGGCAAGCCGGTCGGCGCCGACGTCGTGCAGCGTTCGATGGAGCTGTCGCTGCGCTGGGCCGAACGCAGCAAGCGCGCGCACGAGGGCAACGACGCGGCGCTGTTCGGAATCGTGCAGGGCGGCGTGCATCGCGACCTGCGCACGCGCTCGGCGGATGGATTGAAGGCGATCGGTTTTGACGGCTACGCGATCGGCGGCCTCGCGGTGGGCGAGACCGAGGCCGAGCGCAACGCCATGCTCGACCATACCGCGCCGCAACTGCCCGTCGAACGCCCGCGCTACCTGATGGGCGTGGGCCGTCCGGAGGACCTGGTCGAGGCGGTCGCGCGCGGCGTCGACATGTTCGACTGCGTGATGCCGACCCGCAACGCGCGCAACGGCCACTACTTCACCTCGACCGGCACCGTCCGCATCCGCAACGCGCAGTACGAGAAGGACCTGCGGCCGATCGAGGAAGGCTGCGGCTGCCACACTTGCCGCAGCGGCTACACGCGCGCCTACCTGCGCCATCTCGACCGCTGCAACGAGATGCTGGCGCCGATCCTCGGCACCCTGCACAACCTCTGGCACTACGAGCGGTTGATGGCCGACATGCGCGCGGCGATCGAGCGGGGAACCTTCGCCGACTTCCGTCGGTCCTTCCACGCCGCCCGCGCCAAGCCCGCCGCCTGACCGGCTTGCGAAGCGACCGCCGCGCCCCGATGTGTGGCGGACGTCGCGTCGCTGCCTTCCGGGGCAGGCCGCGGCCACGTGGCATAATTCCCCGTTATTTGCATACCGGACCGACCGATGACCCTGCTCGACCTGATCGTTTCCCCGGCCTACGCCCAGGCCGCCGGCCAGCCCGCCCCGGGCGGCCTGTTCGGTGGTGGCCTTGGCGGCCTGCTGTTCCCGATCCTGCTGATCGGCGTGATGTATTTCCTGATGATCCGCCCGCAGATGAAGCGGCAGAAGGAGCACCGGGCGATGCTCGACAAGCTCGGCAGCGGCGACGAGGTGATCACCAACGGCGGCATCGCCGGCGTCGTGCGCGAGATCGGCGAGCACTTCATCACCGTCGAGATCGCCGACAACGTGCGCGTGCGCCTGCAGAAGGGCGCGATCGCCAACGTGCTGCCCAAGGGCACCCTGAAGTCGGCTTGACCCTGCTCGCCTGAACATGCCCGTCTGAAGCTAGGGCCTTTCCCACTGGATTTGCCGCGGCCGCCTGGTCGCGCGTGAGGTTACGCGATGCTCGTCTACGGCCGCTGGAGAACCATTCTCGCCGTGCTGGTGCTGCTGTTGAGCGCGCTGTACGCGCTGCCCAACCTGTACCCGCAGGATCCCTCGGTGCAGATCACCGCCACTCACGGCGCGAAGATCGACGACGCCTTCCGCCAGAAGATCGCCGCGACGCTGAAGCAGGCGGGCGTGGCGCCGAAGGCGGTCGAGGTGCAGAAGGACGGCAACCTGCTGGTGCGCCTCGCCACGTCGAACGCGCAGGTGCTGGCCGCGGACACGCTGCGCGACAGCGTCGGCAGCGACTACGTGGTCGCGCTCAACCTTGCGTCGACCGTGCCCGGCTGGCTGACCGCCGTCGGCGCGCGGCCGATGCTGCTCGGCCTCGACCTGCAGGGCGGCGTGCACTTCCTGATGCAGGTCGACCAGAAGGCGGCGATCGACAAGCGCATGGACGCCTACGCCGAGGACCTGCGAGTGATGCTGCGCGACGGCCGCATCCGCTACGAATCGGTCGAGCGCCTGCCCGACAACAGCCTGCGCGTGACCCTCGCGCCGGGCGCCGACGTCGCCGCCGCGCAGGTGCTGATCGGCAAGAACCTCGCCACGCTGCAGACCGACGCGCAGGGCAACGTGGTCACCGTGCACGTGCCCGACAAGGAACTGCAGCAGATCACCGCCGACGCGATCGAGCAGAACGTCGGCACGCTGCGCAACCGCATCAACGAGCTCGGCGTCGCCGAGCCGATCATCCAGCGCCAGGGCAACGACCGCGTCGTGGTCGAGCTGCCGGGCGTGCAGGACACCGCCCAGGCCAAGCGCATCCTCGGCGCCACCGCCACGCTCGAATATCGCGGCGTGGTCGAGGGCAACGCCTACGACGCGATCAACAGCGGCAACGTCCCGCCGGAAGCGCGCGTGTACTACCGCAAGGAAACCGGGCCGGACGGCAAACCCATCCCGATCCTGCTCAGCAAGCGCGTGATCGCCTCCGGCGACCAGCTGGTCGATGCGCGCTCGGGTTACGACTCGCGCAGCGGTTCCCCGATGGTGTCGGTGCGCCTGAACGGCGTCGGCGGCGACCGCATGTTCGACTACACCAGCCAGAACGTCGGCAAGCCGATGGCGGTGGTGTACATCGAGCGCGTGCCCGAGGTGCGCAAGGGCCCCGACGGCAAGGAAATCCGCACCACCCGCATCAACGAGCAGGTGATTTCGGTCGCCACCATCCAGGGCGTGTTCGGCAAGGAGTTCCAGACCACCGGCCTGAACAGCGCCAAGGAATCGGCCGACCTCGCGCTGCTGCTGCGCGCCGGCGCGCTGGCCGCGCCGATGGACTTCGCCGAGGAGCGCATCATCGGCCCGAGCCTCGGCGCCGAGAACATCCAGCGCGGCCTGGAGGCGGTCGGCTACTCGTTCCTGTTCGCGTTGGTGTTCTTCCTCATCTATTACCGGATGTTCGGCGTCATCACCTGCCTGGCGCTGCTGCTGAACCTGCTGGCGGTGCTGGCGATCCTGTCGGTGATGGGCGCGACGATGACCCTGCCGGGCCTCGCGGGCATCGCGCTCACCGTCGGCATGTCGGTCGACGCCAACGTGCTGATCAACGAGCGCATCCGCGAGGACCTGCGCCTCGGCATGCACCCGCTCACGGCCATCGCCGAAGGCTACAAGCGCGCCAAGGGCACCATCTACGACGCCAACATCACCACGCTGCTGGCCGGCGTGGCCCTGTTCGCGTTCGGCACCGGACCGCTCAAGGGCTTCGCGGTGACGCTGATCGTCGGCATCCTGACCTCGATGTACACCGCGGTCTCGGTGTCGCGCGGCATCGCCACGCTCCTCTACGGCCGCCGCCGCAAGCTGCAGTCGATCGCCATTTGACCTTGGCCGGAGACGGCTCATCCTGAGCCGCTCCGGCGTCGCGGGTCGGGTACATGCCCGGACCCGCTCCCGCGATCCGGACATTGGGTCCGGATCGCGAGCGGGCCACCCATGGCCCGCCAACACGGGGCATTACCGATGAAGCCTTTCAACCTGTTCCCCTACGGCAGCAACATCCACTTCATGCGCCTGCGCTGGGTGTCGCTGGCGATCGCCGCGCTGCTGATGTTCGGCTCGCTCGGCACGATGCTCTACAACACCTTCTCTACCGGTCATTTCAACGGCGCCGGCACGTTCAATTACGCGCTGGACTTCACCGGTGGGGTCGGCGTCGAGCTGCGCTATGCCAAGGCGCCGAACGTGGACCAGGTCCGCGAGAACCTCGAGAAGGCGGGCTACCAGCACGCGGTGGTGCAGACCTTCGGCAGTTCCAGCGACCTGCTGGTGCGCCTGCAGACCCGGCAGGCGCAGTCGAACCAGGACGCGACCAGCAGCATCGGCGATTCCGTCGCGCAGGCCGCCTCGCTGCCCGATAACCCGGCGGTCAAGCGCAGCAGCGCGGCGATCAGCGCGCAGGTGGGCCAGGAGCTGGCGCTCAACGGCTTCTATGCGCTGCTGTTCGTGATGGTCGGCTTCCTGATCTACATCTCGTTCCGCTTCGAGCTGAAGTTCGCGATCGCGGCGATCATCGCCACCCTGCATGACGTCAGCATCGTGTGCGGCTGGTTCGCCATCACCGGCCACGAGTTCAACCTCAACGTGCTGGCCGGCGTGCTGGCGGTGATGGGATTCTCGATCAACGACACCATCGTCGTATTCGACCGCGTGCGCGAGAACTTCCGCAGCATGCGCGCGAGCCCGGAGGAGGTGATGAACGCCTCGGTGAACCAGACCCTGTCGCGCACGATCATCACCTCGTTCGTGGCCTTCCTCAGCATGCTGGCCCTGTACATCTTCGGCGGCGAGTCGCTGCGCGGTCTGGCCGAGGCGCAGATCATCGGCGTGGTGATCGGCACCCTGTCATCGATCTTCATCGCCTGTCCGCTGCTGCTGATGCAGCACGTGAGCAAGCAGGACCTGATGCCGAAGGCACGCGACGAAGCGGCGCTGGCGCGGCGTCCCTGAGGTTCGCCCGGATAACGAAAAAGGCCGCGCACTGCGCGGCCTTTTTCGTTGGGCTCGCCGGAGAGGCTTGCAGCGAGCGATCAGGAAAAGCTCGCGGCGTAGCCCGAGCCGACCACCGCCTTCTGCAATGCGTCGCTCACCTTGACGTTGCCGGCGATCACCTGCCGGCCGCGCGCGTCGGCCACGTCCAGCCGGGTCAGGTTGGCGCCGCGGTAGTCGCATACGCGGCCGCCGGCCTCGCGCACCAGCAGCACGCCGGCGGCGATGTCCCAGGGCTGCAGGCCGGCCTCGAAGTAGGCGTCGGCGCGACCGCACGCCGTCCAGGCGAGGTCGAGCGCGGCCGATCCGGTGCGGCGCACGTCCTCGGCCTGCTCCAGCAGCGCGCGCAGGCATTCGAGTTGCGCCGGCGCACGCGCGCGCTCGCGCGGCGGGAAGCCGGTGATCAGCATCGCGCCTTCGAGGTCGTTGCGTTCACCGATGCGGATGCGGCGCTCGTTGAGCACCGCGCCGCTGCCGCGGCTGGCGGTGAACAGTTCGTTGCGCAGCGGATCGAACACCACGCCGTGGATCGGCTCGCCGCCTTCCAGCAGCGCGATCGACACGCACCAGTGCGGAATCCCGTGCAGGTAGTTGCTGGTGCCGTCGAGCGGGTCGATGACCCAGGTGTAGCGGCTGGCCCCGCGGTTGCCCTTCTGCGCGCCGCCTTCCTCGCCGAGCACGGCGTATTCCGGGTTCGCCCGGCGCAGCTCCTTGACGATCTCGGCCTCCGCCAGGCCGTCCACCTCGCTCGCGTAGTCCATGCGCTGCTTCTCGACCACGTTCAGGGTGTCGATGCGGTGCATGTTCCGCAGCAGCACGTTGCCGCCGGCCCGGGCTGCCTTGACCATGACGTTGACGGCGGGCTTCTGCATGGCGACGGACCTCGGAACAGGCGGCGGGGACGGGCGGGGAGAAAGAACGCGCCGGCGCGGCGGCCGGGACGCGCAGTTTACCATTCGCGCATGAGCGCCGATTCCACGTTCCCCGCCGCGCCCCCGCGCATCCGCGTCGTGCTGGTCGGCACGCAGCATCCCGGCAACATCGGCTCGACGGCGCGGGCGATGAAGACGATGGGGCTGTCGCGGCTGGCGCTGGTGGCGCCGGAGCGCTATCCGCATCCGGACGCCGAGGCCCTCGCGGCTGGCGCCGACGACGTCCTCGCCGCGGCCGCGATGCACGGCGACCTCGCAACCGCCATCGCCGACTGCCAGCTGGTGTACGGCTGCACCGCGCGCAGCCGGCGCATCGCCCTCGACGAATACACGCCGCGGATCGCGGCGACCCGGCTGCTCGCCGCGTCCCGCGAAGGCGGCGAGGTCGCGCTGGTGTTCGGCCGCGAGCGCACCGGCCTGACCAACGAGGAGCTGCAGCTGTGCCACGCAGCGGTGCACATTCCGGCCAACCCCGAGTACAGCTCGCTCAACCTCGCCCAGGCGGTGCAGGTGCTGGCCTACGAGTTGCGCATGGCCATGCTCGAGGATGCGGCGGCCGACGTGGTCGAAGGTCATCGCGAGCCGCCCGCGTCGCACGCGCAACTGGAAAGCTTCTTCTCCCAATTGGCGGAGACGCTCGACGCGATCGACTTCCACAAGGGCCGCACCCCCGACGCGGCGATGCACAAGCTGCGGCGGATCTTCCTGCGCGCCGCGCTGGACGAGCGCGAGGTGCGCATCCTGCGCGGCGTGCTCGCCGACGCCCAGCGCATGGCGCGGCTCGCGGCGGACCGGGGGAAGGCCTGAGCCGGGCGCCGGCAGGTTCCGCGCTCCGTCCAATTCGGCTAGGCTCGCGGCTGTTTTGTCCCGTCGGACGTCCCGCTTGCGCCAGCTCCTGACCTGCCTGCTGTGCGGCCTGCTCGCGCTGAGCGCCAGCGCCGCGGCAGCGTCGCCGCAGCAGGGGGGCGATCCGCGGGTGCTGGTGCTGGGCGCGGTCAGCGACGATCCCGGTACCGATTACGAGCGACTCAAGCCGCTGCTCGATTACGTCGTGGCCCGGCTGGGCGGCGCGGGAATCCGCGAAGGCCGCATCCTGATGGCGCGCGACGTGCGGCAGATGGCGAGCTACTTGCGCCGCGGCCGGGTGGACTGGGTCACCGGCAGCGCCGCTACCGGCATGCGGCTGCAGATGCAGGCGGGCGCGCAGCCGTTGGTGCTCGACGAGCGCAATGGCGCCAGTCGCTGCCATGCCGTGGTGTTCGTGAGGCGCGACGGCAGCGTGCGACGCCTGGAGGACCTGCGCGGGCGCAGCATCGCCTTCGCCAACGGCTCCTCGACCGGCGCTTATTACGTTCCCGCGCTGCAACTGCTGGAACGCCGCCTGCCGCTGCAGGTGCTGGCCTCGCCGCTGGACCGGCCGGGTGGCGACGCGGTCGGCTACGTGTTCGCGCGCTCCCAGGCCAACATCGCCGCCTGGGTGGACCGTCGCCTGGTCGACGCGGGCGCGGCCAGCGACGCCGACTGGGACAACCCGCAGTCGACCCCGTCGACCTCGCGCGACGGCTTCGTGGTGATCGACCGCAGTCCGGCGTATCCGTGCGCGATCGAGATGGCCCGTGGCGACCTCGCTCCGGTCGTGCGCGACCGGCTGCGCGACGTGCTGCTGCAGACGGCCGGCGACCCGGATGCGCGCGAGCCCATGCTCGAGTTCTCCCAGACCACGCGCTTCCTGCCGGTCGATGCAGGCGCCGCGGCCGGCCTGCGGCGCGTTCGCGAAGGCGTCGCCCGCGTGCGCGCGGAGGTCGAATGAAGGCGCTCGCCGGCCTGCGCGGCCTGCATGCCCGGTTCATCGGCGTGGTGGTGGCCACGCTGCTGTTGATGCTGGCCGTCGTGCTGCTGATGCTGCAGCGGCAGGGTGCGATGCAGCGCGAGGTGCTCGTGCAGAGCCGCGACGCGATGCACGCCCTGGTGGTCGAACGGCTGCGCCGCCACGGCGAAGCGCAGGTGGCGCAGCTGGCCGGCGCGCTCGCCAACCCGCTGTACTTCTTCGACTTCGACACCATCGGCACCATCGCGCGCGATGCCCTGCGCGAACCCGGCGTGCGCTACGTGCTGGTGTTCGACGGCCACGGCGAGATCCTGCACGACGGATCCGGCGAGGTGCCGCCATTCGGGCAGGCGATGCGCGACCCGCTGGCCTACGAGGCGTTCGCCGCGCGCGATGTCCACGCGCAGTGGAGCGAGCACGTGCTCGACGTCTCCAGCCCGATCCACGTCGGCGACCAGCGGCTCGGCGGCGTGCGCGTGGGCTATGCGCTCGACCCGATCCGCAACGACGAAGCGGTGGCGACGCGCGCGCTGGATGCACGCCTGGACGAGATCGGCGACCGGCACCTGGCGCGGGTCGGCCTGCTGCTCGCCGCGCTGCTGGCGCTGGGCGCGATCGCCAGCCTGTTGCTGCAGCGCGCGCTGGTGCGGCCGATCCGCCAGCTGGCCGACGCCGCCCGCGAGATCGAGGCCGGCAACTACGGGGCCGCGGTGCCCACCAGCCGGCGCAACGACGAACTCGGCGACCTGATGCGCGCGTTCGGCCGGATGGGCGCGAGCATCGCCCGCCACGACCGCGACATCCGCCGTATGGCCTACACCGACGCGCTGACCGGCCTGGCCAACCGCCTCGCCTTCCGCGAAAGCCTCGACCAGCGGCTCATGCAGCTGCGCGGGGCCGGCCGCCAGCTGGCGCTGCTGCTGTGCGATATCGACGACTTCAAGCGCGTCAACGACACCCTCGGCCACGATGCGGGCGACGAGGTGCTGGTGCAGTTCGCCAACCGCATCCGTGCCGCGGTCGAGCGCTACGCGGACGGCGAGAGCCTGCTGGCACGCTTCGGCGGTGATGAGTTCGTGATCCTGCTGCAGGCGGGCGCCGCGCCCGGGCAGGAGGCGCGCGCGCTCGCCACCGAGCTGGCCACGACGCTGGTCGATGTGCTGTCGCGGCCGATCCAGGTGCAGGGCCGGCAGGTCTTCCTCGGTACGTCGATCGGATTGACCTTGTTCCCCGACGACGCCGCGGGCGGCGCGATGCTGCTCAAGAACGCCGACATCGCGATGTACCAGGCCAAGGTGGCCGGCAAGGGCTGCTTCCGCTTCTACAGCCGCGCGATGGACCAGGCGGTCGAGCGGCGCGTGCGCATGGAACAGGACCTGCGCGGCGCGTGGGAACGTGGCGAGCTGAGCCTGGCCTACCAGCCGGTGTTCCGCCTCTCCGACGGCCAGCTGGTCGGCGCGGAAGCGCTGCTGCGCTGGCGGCATCCGGAGCAGGGCGTGGTCGCGCCATCGGTCTTCATCGACGTGGCCGAGCAGAGCGGCCTGATCGAGGTGATCGGCCCGCAGGCGCTGCGCGCGGCCTGCACCGAAGCGATGGAATGGCAGGCGCGACGCGTGCGCGGCGACGGCCTGTTCGTGTCGGTGAACGTGTCGCCGCGGCAGCTACGCAGCGGCGACCTGCCGGAGCAGGCGGCCGCGGTGCTGCGCGATACCGGCCTGCCGCCGGGGCTGTTGCACGTCGAACTCACCGAGACGGCGGTGATCGGCGATGAGTTGCACGCCGGCGCCCTGCTGTCCCGCCTCCGCAGCACCGGGGTCAAGGTGTGGCTGGACGACTTCGGCACCGGTTTCTCCGGGCTGAGCCACCTGCGCCGGGTGCCGGTGGACGGCGTCAAGATCGACCGCAGCTTCGTCGCCGACGTGCTGCGCGACCCGGACGACCTCGCGCTCACCACCGCCATCATCGCGATGGGGCATTCGCTCGGCATCACCGTGATCGCCGAGGGCGTCGAGCAGGAAGGCCAGTACAACATCCTGCGCGAGCGCGGCTGCGACCTCGCCCAGGGCTACTGGCTCGGCCATCCGCTCGCGCCGGACGATTTCGCCGCGCTGCTGGGCTGAGCCTTACGACAGCAAGTCCAACCACCCGGCCGCGCGCGTGGCGAGGTTGCCCGACAGCAGGACCGCGCTCGCCACCGAGGCGGCGCCGGCGATCCACGCGGCCAGCAGCAGCGCGCCGTCACGCTCGAGCAGGGCCAGCGCGAACAGCAGCAGCAAGCCGCCGAACAGGTAGTTGGTGAGCGGGATCGGCAGCGCCAGCAGCAGGCCGATCGCGACCAGCAGCGCGCCGCTGAGCATCGCCGAGGCACGGTGGTGCAGCACCTGCGCCAGGCGCGGACGTACCACCGTCTCCAGCCAGCCGAGCGGTCGGTCCACCTTGCGTGCGAAGCGCGCCAGCGCGCCCCGGTGCGGCCCACGACGCGCGAGCGCCCGCGGCAGCCACGCCTCGCGCCGTCCCGCCAGCAACTGCAGGCCGACCAGGGCCGCCAGCGGCCCGCCGATCGCGCCGCCGCCGGGAATCGGGATGAAGGCGGGCAGGGAGGCGATGAGCAGCAGCATGCCGAACGTGCGCCGCCCGAGCCCGGCGAGCATGCCGGACAGTGGAAGCACTTCGTCGGGATCGCCCGCGGCGAACGTATCGAGCAGCGCGCGGATGCCCGGTTCAGCCGCCATCCGTTTCCTCGTTGGTGGGCAGGCGCTGCACCAGCAGCTTGTCCACGCGCGGCCCGTCGAGGTCGACCACTTCGACGCGCCAGCCACCCCACGCGAAATGCTCGCCGGTATTGGGGATGCGGCCGAACCAGGCGATCGTCATGCCGGCGGCGGTGTGGTAATCGTGCTCGTCCTCGTTGGGCAGCGCGCCGCCGCCGAGCAGTTCGCGCAGGTCGTCGACCGGCAACGAGCCGTCCACCAGCAGCGAGCCGTCGTCGCGCGTGACCACCAGCGCCTCGGCGTCGACTCCCTCGCCGGCCTGCACCCGGCCGATCACCGCGCCCATCAGGTCGTTGAGCGTGACCATGCCGGTGACGTCGCCGTATTCGTCGACCACCAGCGCGAGCGACTGCTGCTCCTCGCGGAAGATTTCCAGCAGCTTGAGCGCGTGGGTCGACTCCGACACGAACACGGCCGGGCGCAGGTCGCGGAACAGGTCGAGGTCCGCCTGCCCGATGTGGGCCACCAGCGCCTTCACCTCGAGCACGCCGAGCACGTCGGAATCGCTGCCGCGGTAGACCGGATAGCGCGAGTAGGGCGTCTCGCGCATGGTCTCCAGGTTGTCGGCGGCGCCGGCCGCGGCATCCAGCCAGGCGATGCGCGTGCGCGGGGTCATCAGGCTGTCGACCGTGCGGTCGCCGAGCCGCATCACCCGCTGCATCATGTTGCGCTCGTCCACGTCGATCACGCCCTGCTCGTGGCTCTCCGCGACCAGCAGGCGGATCTCCTCCTCGGACACGTGCGAGGCGCCGCCCTCGCTCAGGCGCAGCAGGCGCATCGTCGCGCGCGTGCTCGCGGACAGCGCGAGCACGATCGGGGTGGCGATCCGCGCGAAGAAGTCCATCGGGTAGGCGACGGCGGACGCGATCTGCTCCGGTCGCAGCGTGCCGACGCGCTTGGGCACCAGCTCGCCGGCCAGGCCGAAGAAGAACAGCATCACGAGGAAGCCGGCGATGAAGCCGAGCGTGCCGGCGTAGGGCGCGAGCAGCGGGATGTCCGCCAGGGGCTCGGCGATGCGCGCGCCCATGGTCTCGCCGCCGAAATAGCCGACCAGCAGGCTCAGCAGCGTGATCCACAGCTGCACCGCGGACAGGAAGCTCTCCGGGTGCTCGGCCAGCTGCAGCGCCTTGCGCGCGCCGCGGTTGTGCTCCGCCATGTGCTTGAGGCGGATCTTGCGCGAGGTCATGACCGCCATCTCCGACATCGCGAAGAAGGCGTTGAGCAGGACCAGCACGAGGACGATCAGCAGTTCGAGCACGGGGTTTCCAGCGGCGGCGGGCGGGCGCGGCGGCCCGGGGCGCCGGCCGCCCGGAGGCGGATCGACGGCGTCGGCGGACGATGAAGGCCGCCGACGCACGGGTTTTGGAGGGCGCGTCGCATCATAGCAACGGCGGGGCGAAGGGCTTTTGGCGGGCCTGTGCAACAAAACCGTCACAAAACGCCAATATGCTCGCCATCATTCGGCAACAAGGACTCCTGCGATGTTCTCCCTGCAGACGATCTTCGGCCAGGGCAAGCAGTTCTTCGCCTTGCTCGACGAGGCGGCCGACGCCGCCCACGCCAGCACCCGCGCCCTGTACGAGATGCTGAAGGCGCCACAGAGCACGCCCAGCCTCGACGCCTTCAAGCTGGCCCGCCAGCGCGAGCGCACCGCCTCCGACAAGATCAGCCAGGCGCTGGTCGACAGTTTCATCACCCCGATGGAGCGCGAGGACATCGAGGCGCTGGCCTCGGCGCTGTACAAGATCCCCAAGCAGGTCGAGCGTTTCGCCGACCGCTACGCACTGGCGCGCCATCGGCTGGAGGGCATCGACTTCGCCCCGCGCGCGGCCATGCTGGAGAAGGCGGCGGCGGTGGTCGTGGAGATGGTGCACGCGCTGCGCGACATGCGCCTGGAGCAGATGAAGCAGCTCAACGACCGCCTGCGGGTGATCGAGACCGAGGCCGACCGGCTGATCCTCGAGCTGCATCGCGACATCTATTCCGGCCGGCTGGACGCGGCGGAGATGTTCCTGCTCAAGGAGTTCTTCGAGATCCTCGAGAAGGCGATCGACCGCTGCCGCGAGGCCGGCGTGGTCGCCTACGAAATCGTCCTGAAGAACAGCTGAGAGTGAGCGGCGATCCGAAAGCGAGGCGCCCGCCATGGATGGCAACGCAACGTCCTACCAAATAGTTGAGAGGCCTTCGTGCTCACCCTGGTCCTTGTCGTCGTGCTGGTCGCGCTCGTCTTCGAGTTCATCAACGGCTTCCACGACACCGCCAACTCGATCGCGACCGTCGTCGCGACCAAGGTGCTGTCGCCGGGGCAGGCGGTGGTCCTCGCCGCCGGCACCAACCTGATCGGCGCGTTCTGGGGCACCGCGGTCGCGAAGACGATCGCTTCCGGCCTGATCGACACCCACGTGGTCGACGTGACCTCGCAGGTGATCCTGTGCGCGCTCGCCGGTGGCATCACCTGGAACCTGATCACCTGGTGGCTGGGCCTGCCGGCGTCGTCCTCGCACGCGCTGGTGGGCGGCCTGTGCGGCGCCGCGCTCGCCGCCGCGCACAACAACTGGCACGCGCTGATCTGGTCGCAGCCGGCCGTCGAGTGGACCAAGAGCAAGGGCCTGCTGTGGAAGGTCGTGGTGCCGATGGTCAGTTCGCCGATCGCCGGCTTCCTGCTCGGCCTGCTGATCCTGTCGTTGCTGTACGCGATCATCTTCGCGTTGTCGCGTGCCGGTGGCGCGCTTTCGCGGGGCGCGCGACCGCGCTGGGTCAACGCCTTCTTCGGCAAGGCGCAACTGGTGTCCGCGGCCTACATGGGCTTCGCCCACGGCACGAACGACGCGCAGAAGACGATGGGCGTGATCGCGCTGACGCTGTTCGGCGCGCAGGCGGCGGGCACGCTGGACAACCTCCCGGCCTGGCTGGCGTTCCTGCACCCCTCGGGCGGCGAGCAGGACATCGCCGGCTGGATCATCGCCACCTGCGCGCTGGTGATGGCGGCCGGCACCGCGGCCGGCGGCTGGCGGATCATCCGGACGCTCGGCCACAAGATGGTCAAGCTGCACCCGATCGACGGCTTCGCCGCGGAGACCGCGTCGGCGACGATCCTGGTGACCGCCGCGCACTTCGGCATGCCCGTGTCGACCACCCACAGCATCTCCACCGCGATCATGGGCGTGGGCTTCGCCAAGAACCCGCGCGCGCTCAAGCTCACCGTGATCGAGCGCATCGTGTGGGCATGGATCCTGACGATCCCGGCCGCCGGCGGCATCGCCTACCTGTTCCTGAAGCTGTTCGAGGTCCTGGGCTGGGCCTGAGCCGGGCCCGGACGAAAAAAAGCCCGCCGGAAGGCGGGCTTTTTCTTTTCCGTCGACGGCCGTCAGAGCAGGTCGCCGCCGGCCGACAGCGCGCGTTCCATGCGGTCGCCCATGCCGCCGATCTCGAGGATCAGGCGATCGACCTCGGCCGCGGTGAGGCCGCCGTAGGGCCGGTTCTCGCACAGCTGCAGGTAGGGCACGCCGTCGAGGTCGCCGATCGACAGGTAGCCAACGCGGCTTTCCCAGTTGAACGCGAGCGCGCGCCGGCAGTCGATGCCGGTGGTCGGCGCGACCGCGGTGCTCACGCGCAGGTAGCCTCGGGCGTCGTCGTCCTGCAACTCCGACAGGAAGATCGCCTGGTGCCGGCTGCCGCTCTCGAGCGAGAGTTCGACGCACACCACGTACGGATCCTGCATGGTGACGTGGAAGCCGCTGGCGGCGAGGTGGCTGCGGATCTGTTCGAAGTTCTGCATGGTGGGTGGGCGGCGCGGGGGAGCCGCTATGCTACCTCCATGAAGGGCAAGGCTCCGCAGGAATCGGCCGAGGCGCGCATCCTCGCGGCCGTGCGCGCGATCCCGCGCGGCCAGGTGGCCGGCTATGGCGAGGTCGCGCGTCGCGCCGGCCTGCCGGGGCGTGCCCGCCTGGCCGCGCGCGTGCTCAGCGGCAACACCGATGCGAAGCTGCCGTGGCACCGCGTGCTGCGTTCCGACGGGCGCATCGCCTTTCCGCCCGGCTCGGAAGGCTTCCGCGAACAGGCCCGGCGCCTGCAGGCCGAAGGCGTGACGGTGGCGAACGGACGCGTGCGCATCGCGCGCCAGGCGCTCGACCTCGACGCCGCGGTGTGGGGCATCGGCTGAGGTCTTCGCGCATGCGCGGGCGTTGACCGCGCTGCCGTTATCATGGCGGACCGTTTTGCCGCAGCCGACCGCCGATGTTCTCCAGACTGCCCCCCGTCACCAAGGCGCTGCTGATCGCCAATGGCGTGGTGTTCCTGCTGCAGTCGCTGCTCGGCGACGCGCGCTTCCTGCCGTTCATGCTGTGGCCGCCCGGCGGCGACGCGGCGTTCGGCGCCGGCGGGCCCACCTTCATGCCGTGGCAGCTGGTGACCTACGCGTTCCTGCACGGCAGCATCGCCCATGTCGCGTTCAACATGCTCGCGCTGGCGATGTTCGGCGCGCCGCTGGAATACACCTGGGGCGAGCGCCGCTTCGCCGCGTACTACTTCGTGTGCGTGGTCGGCGCGGGCCTGTGCCAGCTCGCGGTCGGCTACTGGACGGCCATGCAGGGCGGCGACCTCTATCCGACGGTGGGCGCGTCCGGCGGCATCTTCGGCCTGCTGCTCGCCTACGGCATGCTGTTCCCGAACCAGCGCGTCATGCTGCTGATCCCGCCGGTGCCGATGCGCGCGCGCACGCTGGTCATCGTGTACGGCGCGATCGAGCTGCTCCTCGGCGCCACCGGCCTGCAGCCGGGCGTGGCGCACTTCGCGCACCTCGGCGGGATGTTGTTCGGCTGGCTGCTGATCCAGTACTGGCGCGGCAAGCCGCCGTTCGGCCGCAGCGGGCCGCGGCGACCGCGCATCGTGCGTTGAGCTGCGGGCGCGCCCTCGCGCCCTCGCGCCCGCCGCCCATCACGCGGCTTCGGCTGGACGCAGGTCGAGCACCACGCGCACGAGGCCAGGCGCGTCGCCGTGCTCGCGGCGGAAGCCCATCGACTCGGCCAGCTGCAGCATCGGCTGGTTGTGTTCCAGCACGTCGCCGTAGAGGCGGTCGAGCTCCTTGCCACGGGCCCAGCGGACCAACCGGCGCATCAGGTGCCGGCCCAGGCCCATGTTGGCGATGAAGCGGCTCACCAGGATGGCGAACTCCGCCTCGCGCCGGCCCGGCGTCACCGCCGCGCGCGCGACCGCGCCGACGAGCGCCTCGCCCGGGGGCAGCGGCTCGGCGACCACGATCGCGAATTCGTTGCGCGGGTTCGGATGGGTGAGCCGCTCGGCCATTTCCGGCGAGAGCTCGCTCAGGGAGTGCAGGAAGCGGTGGCGGATCTCGTCCGGCCCGAGGAGCGGGAATGCCGCGCGCAGCGGCACCGCATCGTCGGGGCGGATGGGTCGGATGAGCACCTCGCGACCATTCGGGAGACGCTGGTGCTCGTGCCAGGGCGGAAGTCGATTGCGGGCGGCCATAGTGCACCGGATGCTGGCACGGGGCAGGTGAAAGCGGGCTCTAGATCACGGTCCCGGCCGCGGGATCCCGTGCCGGGACGGGCCAGGGCGCACGGGCGGCACCCCTTCGCGCCGGTACACTCTGCGGCCCCACGCACACGGCACGGCGGTCATGGCAGGCAACGGCGATTCCACCCGCGCGGTGCTGTTCGCGCTCGGCGCCAACCTCGCGATCGCGCTGGCCAAGGGCGTCGCCGCCTTCTTCACCGGATCGAGCGCGATGCTCGCCGAAACCGTGCATTCCTTCGCCGACTGCGGCAACCAGTTGCTGCTCCTGCTCGGCATGCGCCAGGCGAAGCGGCCCCCGTCGCCCGAGTATCCGCTGGGCTACGGCAAGGCGATCTACTTCTGGTCGTTCCTGGTGGCGTTGATGCTGTTCACCGTGGGCGGCATGTTTTCGCTGTACGAGGGCATGCACAAGCTGCGGCACGCAGAACCGCTGCGGCAATGGTGGTGGGCCGTCGGCGTGCTGCTGTTCGGCGTCGTCGCCGAAGGCGTGTCGATGCGCGCCTGCCTGCAGGAAGTCGCGAAGGCGCGCGCCGGGCGGAGCCTGTGGCGCTGGTTCCGCGACAGCCGCCAGAGCGAGCTGGTGGTGATCTTCGGCGAGGACTTCGCCGCGTTGCTCGGCCTGGTGTTCGCGCTCGCGGCGGTGCTGCTGAGCGTCGTCACCGGCAACCCGCTGTGGGATGCGATCGGCAGCCTCGCGATCGGCGCGTTGCTGGTGGTGGTGGCGGTGCTGGTGGCGGTCGAGGTGAAGGCGATGCTGATCGGCCAGAGCGTCGATCCGGGGCGCGAGGCGGAGCTGCGCCGCTTCCTCGAATCGCGCGCCGAAGTCGTGCGGGTGATCAGCCTGATCACCCTGCAGCTCGGCAATGAGGTGATGGTGTCGGTGCAGGCGCAGATGCGCGAACGCGGGAGCGCGGACGCGCTGCTGGCGCAGATCAACGCGGTCGAGCGAGCGATGAAGCAGGCCTTCCCGGAGGTGCGCTGGAGCTTCTTCGAACCCGATACGCGCGAGGGCGCCGACTGAGCTTCACGCGCCTGCGCGCAGCCAGTCCACGCGCGGCGGCGGCGCGTCCGGGGCGAGCGCGCCGGCCAGTCGAGGCAGGCAACGCGCCAGGCCTTCGTCGAAACGGAATGGTGGATTGAGCAGGAGCAGGCCGCTGCCGTTCATGCGCAGCGGCGAGTCGTCGGCGCGCACCAGCAGTTCGGCGATCAGCACCGACTTGGCGGGCAATGCGGCGGCTGCACGGTAGAACGGCTGCAGTGCGCGCCGCTGCTTGACCGGATACCACAGCGCGAAGGTCGCCTGCGGCCAGCGCGCCATGCCGTCGCGCATTGCGACGAGCGCGGCGTCGAACTCCGCGAGCTGCGCCTCGAACGGCGGATCGACGAGCACCAGTCCGCGCGTGTAGCGCACGCCCTGCGCGGCGGGCGGCAGCAGCGCGCGCAGCGCGGCGTAGCCATCGCGCTGGTGCACGGCCACGCGCGGGTCGCCGGCGAACTCCGCCTTCAGCGCCACGGCTTCCTCCGGCTGCAGTTCGCAGCAGGCGATGCGGTCCTGCGCGCGCAGCGCGTGCGCGAGCAGCCAGGGCGAGCCGGGATACGCGCTGTCGCCATGGCGCGCGCGGCAGGCGCGTACCGCGTCGAGGTAGGCCGCGGTCCACGGCTCGGGCGGTGGCGCATCGAGCAACCGCTGCACGCCTTCGGCTGCCTCCCCCGTGCGCCGCGCGGCTTCCGCGTCGAGCGCGTACAGCCCACGCCCGGCGTGGGTGTCGAGCGCGAAGCACGCCGCCGGCTTGCGCAGCAGCGCCTCGCACAACGCCAGCAGCACGACGTGCTTGAACACGTCGCCGTGGTTGCCGGCATGGAAGGCGTGGCGGTAGTTCATGCGCGGCAGTGTACGCAGCCGTGCAGGCGGCGACACGCGCGTCAGGTCGTCTGCAGCACCAGCTTCACGCCGAGCGCGGGCAGTTCCTGGAGTTCCGTTTCGAGGTCGGTGCGCAGCAGCGGGCGCGCGTCGAGCCAGGCCTTCGGCAGCGCGAGCACGAGTTGGTCGGCGTGCGCGGCCAGGCGCAGCGGGGGGAGTTCGCCAGGCTCGTGCGAGCGATGGAACAGCACCGCCAGCCGCAGCAGCGCGGCGGTGTGGCGCGCGCCGGGCTGCAGGCGGTCGGGCAGGGCGTCGAAGGCCGATTTCGGGATCTTGCGCCGGTGCGCCCGCACCAGCGCCGCGAGGAACCTTTGCTCCTGCTGGGAGAAGCCGGCGACGTCGGAATTCTCCAGCACGTAGGCGCCGTGCACCTGGTACTGGCTGTGCGCGATCGCCAGTCCGAGCTCGTGCAGGCGCGCCGCCCAGGCCAGGCGCAGGCGGTCGTCGACATCGAAGTGCCACGCCAGCGCCACGCGCTCGAACAACTGCAGCGCGGTCGCTTCCACCCGCGCCGCCTGCGCGGCGTCGATGCCGTAGCGCTGCATCAGCGCGCGTACCGACGCATCGCGCGGGTCGGCCTCGCTGCCGCGACCAAGCATGTCGTGCAGCACGCCCTCGCGCAGCGCGGCCTTGCTTACCGCCAAGCGGGCGAGGCCGAGGGCGTCGAACGCCGCTTCCAGCACCAGCAACCCACCGGCGATGATCGGCTTGCGGTCCTCCGACAAGGAGGGCAGGTCGATGGCATCGATGCTGCCGGCGCGCAACAGGCGGTCGCGCACCTGCGGCAGCGCCTCGACGGTGACCGCGCCCTTGGTCAGCTTCATCGCCGCGCAGATGTCGCCGATCGCCTTGTTGGTGCCCGACGCGCCGAGCGCCTCGTCCCAGCCGAGCCCGCGGTACACGCCGGCGAACTGCTGGAATTCCGCGCTCACTTCGGCGAGCGCTTCGTTCCAGCGCCTGCGCGAGAGCCGCCCGTCGGCGAAGAAGCGCCGCGTGCTGGCCACGCAGCCGGCCTGCAGGCTCTCGCGCTCCAGCGCGTCGAAGCCGGTGCCGATGATGCATTCGGTCGAGCCGCCGCCGATGTCGAGCACCAGCCGCAGCTGGCCCGGCTTGGGCGGTTGCGCGTGGGCGACGCCGAGGTAGATCAGGCGCGCCTCCTCGCGGCCCGACACCACTTCGATCGGATGCCCGAGCGCAGTCTCCGCGGGCATCAGGAACGCCTGCGGCGCGGCGAGCTGGCGGACGGTGTTGGTGGCGATCGCGCGCACCCGTTGCGGCGGGATGTCGCGCAGGCGCTGGCCGAAGCGGGCGAGGCATTCGAGCGCGCGCTGGCGCACGTCGGCGCGCAGGCCGCCCCTGGCGTCCAGGCCTTCCGCCAGGCGGACGGTCTCGCGCAGGCGATCGACGGTGCGCAGCTGGCCGAGCACGTAGCGCGACACCACCATGTGGAAGCTGTTGGAGCCGAGGTCGACTGCGGCGAGCAGGTCGCCGTCCTGCAGCGGCAACGTCTGCGAACGCAAGTGCAGGTGGGTCGGGCGCGGCGTGTCATTCATGCCCGTGGATTCCGCACAGGCGTGACAGCAGGGTGCGCTGCGCCGAATGGGGAAGTTCGCCCGGCGCCGGTACGAGGCGCTCATAACGGCCGTCCTCCTGCAGCATCCACGCGTCGCAGTTGTCGGCGAGGTAGTTGTCGAGCGCCTCGGCCTTGACCCGCGCGGCGAGCGCCGGGTCGAGGATCGGGAAGGCGACCTCGATCCGCCGCAGCAGGTTGCGCTCCAGCCAGTCGGCGCTGGCGCAGTACAGCTCCGGCGCGCCGTCGTTGGCGAACCAGTACACCCGGCTGTGCTCGAGGAAGCGCCCGACCACCGAGCGCACGCGGATGTTGTCGGACACGCCGGGCACGCCGGGCCGCAGCGTGCAGGCGCCGCGCACGACGAGGTCGATGCCGACGCCGGCCTGCGACGCCGCATACAGCGCGCGCACCACCGACGGTTCGTTCAGTGCGTTCATGCGCGCGACGATGCGTCCGGGCCGGCCCGCGCGCGCATGTCGCGTCTCGCGCTCGATGCGTTCGAGCACGCCGCCGTGCAGGGTGAAGGGCGACTGCAGCAGGCATTGCAGCTCGATCGCGGGCGCGAGGCCGGAGAGCTGCTGGAACACCTGGTGCACGTCGCTGCCGATGCCCGGGTACGCAGTCAGCAGGCCGAAGTCGGTGTAGCCGCGCGCGGTGCCGGCGTGGTAGTTGCCGGTCGACAAATGCACGTAGCGGCGCAGCCTCTGTCCTTCGCGGCGCACGATCAGCAGCATCTTGGCGTGGGTCTTGAAGCCGACCACGCCGTAGACGACCTGCACGCCCGCCTGCTGCAGGCGGTCGGCGAAGGCGAGGTTGGCCTCCTCGTCGAAGCGCGCCCGCAGCTCGACCACGGCGGTCACGTCCTTGCCGTTGCGCGCGGCCTGCACCAGCGCGTCGACGATCTGCGAATCGCGGCCGGTGCGGTACAGCGTCTGCTTGATCGCCAGCACGTGCGGGTCTTCCGCGGCCTGGCGCACCAGTTCGACCACCGGCACGAAGCTGTCGTAGGGATGGTGCAGCAGCACGTCGCCGTCGGCCACGCGCTCGAACATCGCCTCGCTGCCGCGCAGCAGGCGCGGCTGGAACGGCGGGAACTTCAGCTCCGGCCGTTGCACGAGGTCGTACACCTGGGTCGCGCGGTTGAGATTGACCGGGCCGTTGATGCGGTAGACCGCGTTGTCGGTGAGGTCGAAGTTCTCCAGCAGCAGGCGCACGATCTCGTCCGGGCAATCCTGCGCGATCTCCAGCCGCATGGCGCGCAGGTAGCCGCGCCCGACCAGTTCGTCGCGCAGCGCGAGCGCGAGGTTCTGTACTTCGTCCTCGTCGACGATCAGCTCGGAGTTGCGGGTGACGCGGAACTGGTACGCGCCGCGCACCCGCATGCCCGGGAAGAGCTCGTCGACGAAGGCGCCCAGCACCGCCGACAGGAACACGAAATCGTGTTCGCCGCCGGACACTTCCTCCGGCAATTGGATGATGCGAGGCAGCGAGCGCGGCGCGCGGACCACGGCGAGGTGGCCGGCGCGGCCGAAGGCATCAAGGCCTTCCAGCACCACGATGATGTTGAGCGACTTGTTGAGGATCTTGGGGAACGGGTGCGCTGGATCGAGGCCCAGCGGCGACAGCACCGGCTGGATCTCGTCGCGGAAGTAGTCGCGCAGCCAGGCGGACTGGGCGGCGTTCCAGCCGTCGCGCGGCAGGATGCGCACGCCAGCCTCGGTGAGCGCAGGCCGGAGCACCTCGTTCCAGCAGCGGTATTGCGCGTCGACGAGCTCCGCGGCGCGCTCGTGGATGCGTTTGAGCACCGTGGTCGGCGGCAGTCCGTCGGCCGAGACGGGAAGCGCGAACTCCTGCGCATGCCGCACCGTCGCCGCGCGGATCTCGAAGAACTCGTCGAGGTTGGTGCAGGAGATGCACAGGTAGCGCAGCCGTTCCAGCAGCGGGACGGAGGCGTCCTGCGCCTGCGCGAGCACGCGGAAGTTGAAGTCGAGCTGCGACAGTTCGCGGTTGAAGTAGAGCGCCGGGTCGCGCAGGGGATCGGGTGCGGCGCCGGGTTCGAGCGCCTGCAGTCCCGAGCGGCCGTGCGTGCGCGCCTTCATGCCGCGCCCCGAGCCACTTCGCGCGTGCGCACGCGCGCCGCGCCGAAATGGCAGGCGAAGGTGCTTCCGCGGCCGACTTCGCTGCGGATCTCCAGCCGCCCCTGGTGCAGGCCGAGCACGTGCTTGACGATGGCCAGGCCGAGCCCGGTGCCGCCGCTCTCGCGCGAGCGGCTGGTCGACACGCGGTAGAAGCGCTCGGTCAAGCGCGGCAGATGCGAGGCGGGAATCCCGACGCCGCTGTCCTCCACCGCCAGCACGGCGCCGTCGCCCTCGCGCGCGAAGCGGATCCGGATGCTGCCGCCGGCCGGCGTGTAGCGCACCGCGTTGCTGACCAGGTTGGAAAACGCGCTGTGCAGCTCGCGCGGGGAGCCGAGCAGGTCGACGCCCGCGCCGTCCTCGATGCTGATCGCGTGGCGCTGCTGGCTGAGCGCGTCGGCTTCGCGCTTGAGCGTGGAGAGCATCGCCGCCATCGGCACGTCCTCCTCGACGACGGCGTCCTGCGCCTCGAGCCGCGAGAGCGTGAGCAGGTCCTCGACCAGCTGCCGCATGCGCTCCGACTGCCGGCGCATCTCGCCGAGCATCGGCGCCCACTCCGGTCGCTCGGTGGGATCCAGCATCTCGAGGTAGCCGTGGATCACGGTCAGCGGCGTGCGCAGCTCGTGCGAGACGTTGGCGACGAAGTCGCGACGCATGTGCTCGAGCCGCACGAGCTTGCTGACGTCGCGCGCGACCAGCAGCCAGAGTTCGTCGGAATAGGGAATCAGGCGCAGGTTGAGCCGTACTTCCGGCGCCACCGGCGAGGCGACATCGACCAGCGGCTCGGCCTTGCGCCCGGCGGCGAGCCAGTGCGCAAGCGGCAATGGCTGCAGGCGCTCGCCGAGGGGCGCGTCGATGTCGTCCGGATAGCGCAGGCCGAGCAGGCTGGTGGCCGCTTCGTTGAACCACAGCACGCGCTGGTGGTCGCGCGCGACCACCACCACCGCGTCCGGCAGCGCGGCGGCGGCGGCCCGGTAGGCGCGCAGCATGCCGAGCAGGCGCTGCTTGCGCGCGCGCATCTCGCGCTGGCCGCGCTCGAGCTGGCGATCGAGTTCGCCCCACAGGTCGTTGCCGGCCGGTACCAGGCGGCGGCGTGATTCCAGCCGCGCGACCAGCTGCTGCAGCCGCCACGCCTGCCAGACCAACAGGGCGAGGGCGGCGAGCGCGAGCACGGCCCAGGCTTGCCCGATCAGCAGGCCCGCGCCGAGCGCCGCGGCCAGCACGAGGCCGAGCCGTAACAGGGTGGCGATGCGGGCTGCGCGCAGGGACATGCGGGGAGTCTAGCCGTGAGGGGCGGGGCGCGCCGAGGACGGGCGCCGTCGCATGCGGCCGGGCCGCGGGCCCGCGCGCTCAGGTCGCGGTGGAGAAGCGGTATCCCGCGCCGCGCACGGTCTGCACCATCGCGTCCAGGCTGCTCGGCTCGAGCGCCTTGCGCAGGCGGCGGATGTGCACGTCGACCGTGCGCTCCTCGACGTACACGCTGCCGCCCCACACGTGGTCGAGCAGCTGCGTGCGGGTATACACGCGCTCGGCGTGGGTCATGAAGAAATGCAGCAGGCGGTACTCGGTCGGCCCGATGGTGACCGACTCCTCCATGCCGCCGACATCGGCGAACACCCGGTGCGCGGCGCCGTCGATGCGCAGGGCGCCGACGCGCACGCTGCCGTCCGCGTCGTCCTCGCGCGCGCGCCGCAACACGGCGCGGATGCGTGCCAGAAGTTCTCGCGCTGAGAAAGGCTTGACCACGTAATCGTCGACGCCGGCCTCGAGGCCGCCGAC
Source organism: Lysobacter sp. (assembly GCA_013362405.1). Taxonomy (GTDB): domain Bacteria; phylum Pseudomonadota; class Gammaproteobacteria; order Xanthomonadales; family Xanthomonadaceae; genus JABFWF01. Next base: position 27,083 of record JABFWF010000039.1, read on the forward strand.
GCGGTCGTTCTCCTCGCCGCGCGCGGTCAGCATGATGATCGGGATGTCGCGCGTGAGCGCCTCGCGCCGCCACCGGCGGGCGAGCTCGAGGCCGCTGCTGCCGCCGGGCAGCATCCAGTCGAGCAGGATCAGGTCGGGCACGCGGTCGGCGATGGCCGCCTGCGCCTCGCGCCCGTCGCCGGCGGCCACGGGTTCGTAGTCGTCCTTGCGCAGCGCGAAGGCGACCATGTCGCGGATCGCGGGTTCGTCTTCGACGATCAGAATGCGCTTCTGCACCGGCCTACCGTGGCGCTCGCTGGGGAACCGGACAAAGTAGACGACGGGTTTGTGACGCGGGGATGACAGGGCCACCAATGGCTGTAACCCGCCGGTTCCGCACCCCGGGGACGCGAAGGTCCCAGGCGCGGCCGGGTCATCGCTTCAGGTCCTCGTCGCGGATGCCCTCGCGCTGCAGCTCCAGCACCACCGGGGTGATCGCCGCGATGCGGGCGTCGATCCGGGCGCGGGCGTAGTAGTCGAGGTCGGCGCGCTTCTTCAGCGTGTTCAGCTGGACCAGCGCTTGCTCCGGGCGGCCGTTGAGGTAGGCCGCTTCGGCCCAGGCCTCGCCGGCGCGCGCCTGGTCGCCGGAGATCTCGCTGGCGCGGGCGAAGGTCCGCTGGAACAGCGGATCGGATGCCGCCGCGGTGCCGAGCAACGGGCGCAGCACGGCCTGCGCGCGACGGCCGGCGGCCGCCGTGTTGCGCTCGTCGAGCACGCCGGCGTAGGTCAGCGCGACCGCGGCGTTATTCGGCATGCGTGCCACCAGCGCTTCGAAGCGGGCATCCGCAGCGGCGGTCCTGCCGGCGCGCGCCTCCGCCTGGCCGAGGCCGAGCTCCAGCCACGCGTCGCCCGGATGCGCGGCGAGCAACGGCGTCAGCTCGTCGATCGCGGTTGCGTAGCGGCCATCCTGCAGGTGGGCGAGGGCGAGGCCGTAACGCTGCGGATCGGTGAGCGGCTTCGCCCGTCGCATGCGTTCGTATTCGCGGATCGCCGCGTCCGGTGTGTCGGCACTGAGCACGCGCAGGCGTTCGCGCGCCCAGGGGAACTGGCCGCTGTCGCCGGTGGCGACGGTATCGATGCGCAGGGAGCCCGGCAGGAGCGGGTTGTCGGGCGCGCCCGGCGCGCCGAAGGCAAAGCTCGTCGGTTGCGCGGCCAGCTGGCGCGCGCGTTCGCGCGATTCGCTGATGCGGCTGGTGGTGACCGGGTGGGTCTGCAGGTAGTCGGGCGTGCGCTCGCGCTCGCCGCCCTGGTTGGTGCGGACGACCGTCTGCAGCTTCTCGAAGAAGTCGGCCATCGCTTCCGGATCGTAGCCCGCGCGCCAGAGCGTGCGGATGCCGATGCGGTCGGCTTCGGCCTCGGTGCCCCGCGAATAGTCGAGCTGGCGTTGCGCCATCAGGCCCTGCGCCGACGCGAGCGCGGCCATCGCGGCGTTGTCGCCGGAGGTGCTGTGCGACGCCTGCGACAACGCGATCGCGCCGAGCATGGCGAGCAGGATCGGCACGCTGTCGCGCTGCGCGCGTTCGACCGCGCGGAGCACGTGCGACTGGGTGACGTGGGCGATCTCGTGCGAGAGCACCGCCGCTACCTCGTCCTCCTTGTCGGCCGCGAGGATCAGCCCGGAGTTGACCGCCACATAGCCGCCGAGCGTGGCGAAGGCGTTGATCTGTCGGTCGCGCAGCAGGAACAGGTTGAAGGCCTGGTCGGGCTTGTCGCTCGCCGCGCCCAGGCGCGTGCCGAGCGACTGCAGCCAGCCGCCGACCAGTGGATCGTCGAGCGTATAGCCGTAGTTGCGCAGCTGGCTGAGCGTCATCTCCCCGTACTGGCGCTGCTGCGCGGGCGAGAGCACGGTGCCCGCCGAGGAGCCGATGTCAGGCAGCCGCGCGTCCTGCGCGGAAGCGGGCGCCAGCGCGGTGGCGAGTGCGAGCGTCAGCAGGGTGGGCAGGAAAGGGCGCATGGCGAAGGCGTGCACGAAGCTGGCGGGAGCATGACCGCTGGTCGGTGGCAGGGAGTGAATCGTGAGTTAATCCGGGCAGCCGGTCACGCTGTGTTCCGCCCCTGCGGGCGCGTGCCCGGACCGGATGTCGGACAATGGCGGTCGTCGCAAGTTCGCTTCGTTTCCGAGGGGCCGCCATGTCCACATCCAGCCATCCGCCGATCACCCTCTACACATCCGCCATGTGCGGCTACTGCGTGGCGGCCAAGAACTTCCTCAGGAGCAAGGGCCTGGGGTGGGAAGAGATCCGCATCGACACGCATCCCGCGGAGCGCACCAGCATGGTGGCGCGTACCGGCCGTGCCACCGTGCCGCAGATCTTCGTGGGCGAGACCCATGTCGGCGGCTACGACGACATGATGGCGCTGCACCGCGCCGGCGGCTTCGAGCCGTTGCTGGAAGGAGCGGGCGCATGAGCGACGGCGCGCAGGACGACGGTACCCCGGACAGCCGCATCCGCCAGTTCACCGAATTCCGCAAGCGCATGAACGAGCGCATCCTCGCGGAACCCAACCAGGTCGTGCGCCGCTTCTTCGCCCTGGACACGCAGACCTACCAGGCCGGCGCGCTCGACGTGAAGACCAAGGAGCTGCTCGGACTGGTCGCCTCGCTCGTGCTCCGCTGCGACGACTGCATCAGCTACCACGTCGCCCAGTGCAGGGAGGCGGGCGTCAGCCGCGACGAGATGTTCGAAACGTTCTCGGTCGGCCTCGTGGTCGGCGGTTCGATCGTGATCCCGCACCTGCGCCGCGCGGTCGACTTCCTTGACCGGCTCGAAAGCGGCGCGGTGGTGCCGGCCGCGCACGAGCACGCCTGAGCCGCGCCCGCGGGCGCGGCCCGTGATTTGCCCGCGGGTGATTGACCCACCCATGTCAGGGGCGGCCATGGCCGCTCTGGCATAATTCTCGTTCCCGTTTCAGCCCGAGCCGCGCGCCTGCCGCGCCGGTTCCCCACGTCGGCACTTCCCAAAATGACCCAAACGATCACCGTCATCCGCGGCGATGGCATCGGCCCGGAAATCATGGACGCCACCCTGCAGGTGCTCGATGCGCTGCAGGTCGGCCTCAGTTACGAATTCGCCGATGCCGGCCTGGCCGCACTGGAAAAGCACGGCGAGTTGCTGCCGGTCGCGACGCTCGAGTCGATCCGCCGCAACCGCGTCGCGCTGAAAAGCCCGCTGACCACGCCGGTCGGCGAGGGCTTCTCGTCGATCAACGTCGAACTGCGCAAGCGCTTCGACCTGTACGCCAACGTGCGTCCGGCGCAATCGTTCCCGAACACGCGCTCGCGCTTCCCGGACGGCGTCGACCTGATCACCGTGCGCGAAAATACCGAAGGCGCATACAGCGCCGAGGGCCAGCAGGTGTCCGCGGACGGCGAGACCGCCACCTCGATCACCAAGACCACGCGGCGTGGCTCCGAACGCATCGTCCGCTACGCCTTCGAACTCGCGCGCCGCACCGGCCGCAAGAAGGTCACGGTCGTGCACAAGGCCAACATCCTGAAGTCGACCTCGGGCCTGTTCCTCAAGACCGCGCGCGCGGTGGCGCAGGAATACACCGACATCCAGTGCAACGAGCTGATCGTCGACAACTGCTGCATGCAGCTGGTGATGAAGCCGGAGCAGTTCGACGTCATCGTGACCACCAACCTGTTCGGCGACATCATCTCCGACCTGTGCGCCGGCCTGGTCGGAGGCCTCGGCCTTGCGCCGGGCGCCAACATCGGCACCGACGCGGCGATCTTCGAGGCGGTGCACGGTTCGGCGCCGGACATCGCCGGCAAGGGCATCGCCAACCCGTGCGCGCTGCTGCTGGGCGCGGGCCAGATGCTCGACCACCTCGGCCTGGTCGAGCAGGCGGCGCGCCTGCGCAAGGCGATCGTGGCGACGCTCGAAGCGAAGGATTCGCTGACCCCGGATCTGGGCGGTACCGGCACGACGACCACGTTCGCGCAGGCGATTGCCGGGCGGCTCTGAACGGCAGTCGAGAGGGACGTAGCGGCGCCGCCGGCGTGTCCGTCTTCCTGCCGACCCCGGCCGGCCAAGAGCGAGCGCACGGCCAGGCGTCGTTACGGTGGTCGGCGAAGGCGCCGCGCGTTGACAGCACCGGAGCCCGGCTCCGACAATACGCGCCCTTCATTGCGGCGCGCGCCGCGGAAGACCCGATCGACCCGGTTCCAGTTCGGGGTATAGCGCAGTCTGGTAGCGCGCCTGCTTTGGGAGCAGGATGTCGGGGGTTCGAATCCCTCTACCCCGACCATTCCGGCCTCGCCGGCGCGCGATGGCGGGAACGATGCGAGAATCCTCGCCTCGCGCCCGTAGCTCAACCGGATAGAGCACCAGCCTTCTAAGCTGGTGGTTGCAGGTTCGATTCCTGCCGGGCGCGCACTACACGGCGTTCGGCGCGTTCCAATGGTGGCTGTAGCTCAGTTGGTTAGAGTACTGGATTGTGATTCCAGTTGTCGGGGGTTCGAGTCCCCTCAGCCACCCCAGATCGTGTGACAGGTTGTTGGCGAAACCGCTTTTTGTTGTTATAGTTTCGCTCCTAAGTTGTTCCGGGCCGTTAGCTCAGTTGGTAGAGCAGTTGACTCTTAATCAATAGGTCCAAG
>JABFWF010000193.1 GCA_013362405.1 Lysobacter sp.
TCCGCCGCAGGCGCGACTGCCGCTCGCGCCCAAGCGCCTGCTGCGCGATTACGTCGCGATCATCGTCAACCCGCGCTTCCAGCGCTTGTCTGCCGCGGCGGCATTCAACTTCGCCGCGCTGTGGGTGTACATCGCCTCGGCGCCGGCGTTCGTGCTCGATATCCTCAAGCTCAGCGAGCGCGAGTTCGGCTGGTTCTTCGTGCCGATGATCAGCGGCATGATCCTGGGCGCGTTCGTGTCCGGGCGCAGCGCGGGCAAGGTGAGCGGCGCGAAGCTGGTGTCGATCGGGTTCGCGTGCTCGGCCGTCGCCATGGCGATGAACCTGGGCTACAACCTGTTCACCGACGTGCCGAAGGTGCCGTGGGCGGTGCTGCCGATGATGCTCAACGCATTCGGCATCGCGCTGGTGTTCCCGATCGTGACGCTCGCCATCCTCGACATGTACCCGCGCCAGCGCGGCTCGGCGTCGTCGCTGCAGGCGTTCACCGGCCTGGTGCTCAACGCGGCGATCGCCGGCGTGCTGTCGCCGCTGATCAGCGACCACGCGCTGTGGCTCATCGCCACGGCCATCGCGTTCCTGACCATCGGCTTCGGTTTCTGGCGATGGGAAGCGCGCGTGTCGCGGATGCGTTCGGGCAACGGCGCGACGCAGACCGTCCCCGGCGAAACGCTGTAATCAGCCGCTGACCGCGACGCGGCGTCGGCGCATCCACGCATAGAGCGGGAAGCCGGCGAGGATCAGCACCGCGCCCCACGCGAGCGCTTCGGTGCCGATGCCGAACATCGCGTACAGGCTGTAGGCCAGCGCGAGCGCGGCGAGCGTGCGGCTTACCGCGCCGGAGCCACGCACCAGCCACGCAGCGCTGCTCACGACGTACGGCAGCAGCGTGGCCGCGGTCGAGAGCAGGATCGAGAACGTGAACACCTGGACCAGCGAGCGGCTGTAGTTCGCTGCGACGAGCGCGCTGGCGAGCACGCTGCTCACGATCACGCCGACCACCGGCGTGCCGCCCTTGTCGAGCTTGGTGAACGAGGCCGGGAAGAGTCCGTCGCGCGCGGCGGCGAGCGGCAGCTGCGCCGACAGCAGGATCCATCCGTTGAGCGCACCGAAGCAGGAGATCGCCATGACGACGGCGAGCGTCACGCCCGCGGCCGGTCCCCAGAGCGAACGCGCGGCATCGGCCATCGGCGCCTGCGACTGTGCGAGCACCTCGCGTGGCAACAGGCCGAGCACCGCCGTGCAGGCGAGGATCGTCGCCACGCCAGCGAGCAGCGCGCCCAGCACGGTTGCGCGCGGCACGGTGGCCTGCGCGTTCTCGGTCGAGCCGGCGGGCACCGTCGCCGCTTCCAGCCCGAGCATCGCCCACAGCGTCAATGCGACGGTGGCGTTGGCGACGTGCGGCAGGCTGTCGGTGGTCGGGTTGAACGGCGTGTAGTGCTTCGCATCGACGAACCACATCGCGACCAGGCCGAAGAGCAGCAGCGGAAGCAGCTTCAGCACGGTGGTGACCAGCTGCAGACCGCCGGCTTCGCGCAGGCCGATGAGGTTCACGCCGCTGCACAGCCACAACGCGCCGAGCGCGCAGATCGCCGCGCGCAGCGGCGTGGCGGTGAGCGCGGGGAAGATCGCGCCGATACTGCCGGCAAAGGCGACCGCGATGGCGGCCGTGGCGCACCAGATCGAAATCCAGTAGCTCCACGCGATGACGAAGCCCGGCAGTTCGCCGAACGCGTTGCGCGCGAACACGTACGGTCCGCCGGTCTGCGGCCAGCGCATCGCCAGTCGCGCGAAGGTGATCGCCAGCAGCATCGCGCCGGCGAGCGTGATGCCCCAGCCGAGCAGGCTCGCCGCGCCGAACGGCGCCAGCGCGGCCGGCAGCAGGAACGCACCGGAGCCGATCATGCTGCCGACCACGAGCGCGGTGGCGGACCAGAAGCCGAGAGGGCGGGGTTGGGTCATGGGCTTGTGTGTTGTCGAGTGCGAACGTTGGGCGATCAGGGCGTTTCCGGGCGGCGCTTTTCAGCCGTCATCCCCGCGAAGGCGGGGATCCATCTCTCGGAGATCATTCCGCTTTCCGGCGAGCGTGATGCGTTCACAGATTAATTCCCGCCTTCGCGGGAAGGACAGCAAAAAATAGCGCTGTTGCCGGGCGTCGCAGGAACCCTCACGCCCCATCCGCCCGATACACCGAACGCAGCAACTCATGGAAGTGATGCACCGCGTTCTCGCGCAGCGGATTCAACCGCCCGGGTTCGTACGACCCCGACGACAGCCCGCGCTGCACGTCCTCGCAGATCGTCAGGTCTTCCAGCTGCACTTCGTCGCTGAAATCGCGGTCTGCCTCGCGGCGCTGGTGCGCTTCGTCGCTGTCGTCCATCGCGTAGTAGAAGTCGAACTCGACGCGGCACCGGTCCACGCCCTTCGGCACCACGCGGTTGGTCTGCAATCGGCCGGGCAGGATGTTGAGCATCGTGTTCGGCCACATCCAGTAATACAGCGCGTCGCCGTCGCCGTAGAGGCCGTCGCCGCTCTCCAGCGGACTGAACTGATACGAGTACCACTGCGCGGTTTCGGTGATGTAGCTGCGGTAATCGAGC
>JABFWF010000244.1 GCA_013362405.1 Lysobacter sp.
GTCGCGTTCGACCACCGGTCGTTGTGCCGCGAAATACAGCGACGGCACCGGGATCTTCTCGCGGTAGATGTACAGCCACACGTCCAGCTCGGTCCAGTTGGACAGCGGGAACGCACGCACCGATTCGCCCTTGTGGATGCGGGTGTTGTAGAGGTTCCACAGCTCCGGGCGCTGGTTCTTCGGGTCCCAGCGGTGCTGCGCGCTGCGGAAGGAGAAGATGCGCTCCTTCGCGCGCGACTTTTCCTCGTCGCGGCGGGCGCCGCCGATGGCCGCGTCGAAACCGTACTGGTCCAGCGCCTGCTTCAGCGCCTGGGTCTTCATCACGTCGGTGTGGACGGTGGCGCCGTGGCTGATCGGGCCGATGCCCTGCGCCACGCCGTCGGGGTTGGTGTGCACGCGCAGGTCGACGCCGGTCTGCGCGGCGCGCAGGTCGCGGAAGGCGATCATCTCGCGGAACTTCCAGCCGGTGTCGACGTGCAGCAGCGGAATGGGCGGCCGCGCCGGCGCGAACGCCTTCAGCAGCAGGTGCAGCAGCACCGAGCTGTCCTTGCCGATGGAATACAGCATCACCGGATGGCGGAACTCGGCCGCGACCTCGCGCAGGATGTGGATGCTTTCCGCTTCGAGGCGGTCGAGATGGCTCAGGTCCAGGGGCAACGTCATCGGATCTTGATCTTGCGAAATGGGGCGGCGGGCGGCGGACGCTCGCGGCAAGTTGACCACATTGTAGGAACGGCGGTGCTTCCGGCCGGAAATAAGCCACCGGCATGAGCGCATAACCCCTCATCCTTTCTGGTGGCCGGCGCCGGGGCCTAGCCTGCAACGGTCCCCTTTCTCCCGTTGCCCATGTCGGCCACCCTGCCAAACGTTTCCGCCGCGCTTGCCGCTCCCCTCACCGAGGACCGGCTCGCGGCATTGGCGCGCGTGACCGACGGCCTCGATACAAACGGCCTGTGGTGGCTTTCCGGCTACGCGGCCGGCCTCGCATCCCGCGGCACTGCCGGCGTGCAAACGGTTACAGCGCCGGTCGCCGACGCCACGCCCGCGGGCCGGCTGACGATCGTCTACGGCAGCCAGACCGGCAACGCGAAGCGGCTGGCCGAACAGCTCGCGCGCCAGAGCGAGGCCGCCGGCCTGCCCGTTCGCCTGGTGCGCGCCGATGCCTACTCCACGCGCGAGCTCAAGGACGAACGCACGCTGTACCTGGTCATCAGCACGCAGGGCGACGGCGATCCGCCCGACGACGCCCGCGCGCTGGTCGACTTCATCGCCGGCAAGCGCGCGCCCGAACTGAAGCAGCTGCGCTACGCCGTGCTGGGCCTGGGCGATTCGAGCTACCCGCAGTTCTGCGCGATCGGCCAACGGCTGGATGCGCGGCTGGCGGAACTGGGCGCCACGCGCCTGCTGCCGCGCGCCGATGCCGACCTCGACCTGGAAACCATCGCCGAGCCGTGGGTCGCGCAGGCGCTGGCGAAGGCGAAGGAGGCGCTGAAGCCGGCCGCGCCGCTCGCGACCGTCACGCCGCTGCGTCCGTTGCAGGCAACGCCGCTGCACGGCCGCGACGCGCCCTTCGCCGCCGAACTGCTCGCGAACCAGCGCATCACCGCGCGCGGCAGCGTGAAGGACGTCCGGCACGTCGAACTGTCGCTGGAAGGCTCCGGCCTGCATTACGAGCCCGGCGACGCGCTCGGCCTGTGGCCGGTGAATCCGCCGGCGCTGGTCGAGGCGATCCTGCGGACGGGCGAACTCGACGGCGATGCGGTCGTCGAACACGGCGGCGTTCGGTTGCCGCTGCGGCAGTGGCTCGGCGAGAAGCGCGAACTCACGAAGCTCGCGCGCCCGTTCGTCGCCAGTCACGCCGCGCAATCGCGCAGCGAGGAACTCAACGGCCTGCTCGCGCCCGACCGGCAACCTGCGCTGGCGAAGCTGCTGAACGATGCGCAGGTGCTGGACCTGCTGCGTCGCTATCCGGCGTCGTGGAGTCCGGACGAACTCGTCGCCGCGCTGCGTCCGTTGACCCCACGCTTGTATTCCATCGCCTCCAGCCAAGCGCACGTCGGCGACGAAGTGCACCTCACCGTCGCGCACGTCGAATACGACGACGGCGACGGCTTGCGCTGGGGCGCGGCGTCGAACCATTTCGCGCGCAGCGAGGAAGGCGCGCGGCTGCCGGTGTTCATCGAGCACAACGAGCGTTTCCGCCTCCCGGCCGATGCCTCGCGCGACGTGATCATGATCGGCCCCGGCACCGGCGTCGCGCCGTTCCGGGCATTCGTGCAGGAACGCGCCGCCGTCGGCGCCGCGGGACGCAACTGGCTGTTTTTCGGCAACCCGCATTTCCGCAGCGATTTCCTCTACCAGGTCGAATGGCAGCAGGCGCTGAAGGACGGCTCGCTCCATCGCTTCGATCTGGCGTTCTCGCGCGACCAGGCGCACAAGGTCTATGTCCAGGACCGACTGATCGAACGCGGACGCGAGCTCTTCGACTGGCTCGAAAACGGCGCGCACTTCTACGTCTGCGGCGACGCCACGCGCATGGCGAAGGACGTGCATGCGGCGCTGCTGTCGGTGATCGCCGAACACGGCGGC
>JABFWF010000141.1 GCA_013362405.1 Lysobacter sp.
CTGCTGGGTATCGGTCATCTGCATGGTTAGTAGTAATACTACTAACCGGCTGCGGCCGTCAAACGGTCAGGCCGCCAGCGCCTCCAGCCCTTCCAGCGCGGCCGCGACCGTCTGCCGGCGCACCGCCTCGCGGTCGCCGGCGAAGTGGAAGAGCTCGGCGGTCGGATAGCCTCCGCGCCGCTTCCAGGCGATCCACACCGTGCCGACCGGCTTGTCGGGCGTGCCGCCGCCAGGTCCCGCGATGCCGGTGACGGCGACGGCGACGCTGGCGCCCGAATGCACCAGCGCGCCGGACACCATTTCGACGACCGTCTCGCGGCTCACCGCGCCGAACTGCTCCAGCGTCTCCGACCGCACGCCGAGCAGGCCCTGCTTGGCCTCGTAGCTGTAGGCGACCATGCCGCAGTCGAACCAGTCCGAACTGCCCGCCACTTCGGTCGCCGTCTTCGCGATCCAGCCGCCGGTGCAGCTCTCTGCCGTGACCAGCATCAGGCGCGCGGCGCGCAGGCGTTCGCCGAGGCGTTCGGCCTGCGCGTGCAGCATGGCGTCGTCGGGCGCGGACATCGTCGAAAACTCCGGCAAACTAGGCGGCCTTTTCTAGCCCATTTCCGCGCGGATGTCTGCCGAACAGCACACGCCCCTGATGCGCCAGTTCTTCGCGGCGAAGGCCGAGCATCCGGACGTGCTGCTGTTCTTCCGGATGGGCGACTTCTACGAGCTCTTCTACGACGACGCGCGCAAGGCGGCGAAGCTGCTCGACATCACCCTGACCCAGCGCGGCGCCTCCGCTGGCCAGCCCATCCCCATGGCGGGCGTGCCGGTCCATGCCTACGAAGGCTACCTGGCAAGGCTCGTGGCGCTCGGCGAATCGGTGGCGATCTGCGAGCAGATCGGCGATCCGGCGCTCGCCAAGGGCCTGGTCGAGCGCAAGGTGGTGCGCATTGTCACGCCGGGCACGGTGACGGACGAGGCGCTGCTGAGCGAGCGGCGCGACACGCTGCTGCTGGCGCTGTCGCGCGGAGGCACGTCGTCCAAGGGCGTGGGCTACGGGCTCGCATGGGCGGACCTGGCCGGTGGTCGCTTCCTGGTCAACGAGGTCGACGGCGACGACGCGCTGGAAGCGGAACTCGCGCGGCTGGAACCCGCCGAAGTCCTCGTTGCCGACGAGGACGGCTGGCCTGCTGCAGTGAACACGCGCAATGGCCTGCGCCGGCGCGCGCCATGGCTGTTCGACGCCGACAGCGGCCGTCGCCAGCTGTTGCGGTTCTTCGGCGTGCACGACCTCACCGGCTTCGGCATCGAGGACCGGCCGCGCGCGATCGCCGCCGCCGGGGCGCTGCTCGGCTACGTCGAGGAAACGCAGAAGCAGCGCCTCCCGCACCTGACAGCCATCGCGTTCGAGGCCAGCGACGGCGCGATCGCGATGAACGCGGCGACGCGCCGGCACCTCGAACTCGACACGCGCGTCGACGGCGACACGAAGACGACCCTGCTCGGCGTGCTCGACACGACCGTGACGCCGATGGGCGGCCGCCTGCTGCGGCGCTGGCTGCACCGGCCGCTGCGTGACCGGCGCATCGTCGGCGAGCGCCAGCACGCGGTGCAGACGCTGGTCGAGCAGCGCATCGAGACGCCGCTGCGCGAAGCCTTCCGCGCGCTCGGCGACCTCGAACGCATCCTCACGCGCGTGGCCCTGCGCAGTGCACGGCCGCGCGACCTGTCGACCCTGCGCGATGGCCTCAACCTGCTGCCGGCGGTGCGAGCGCTGCTCGCGCCGCTGGATTCGCCGCGCCTGCAGGCGCTCGCCGCCGAACTCGGCCGGCACGATGAGCACGCCGACCTGCTGCGGCGCGCCGTGGTGCCCCAGCCGCCGGTGCTGGCGCGCGACGGCGGCGTCATCGCCGAGGGCTTCGACGGCGAGCTCGACGAACTGCGCACGCTGTCGACGCACGCCGACCAGTTCCTCGTCGACCTCGAGGCGCGCGAGCGCGCCGCCAGCGGCATCCCGACGCTCAAGGTCGGCTACAACCGCGTGCACGGCTACTTCATCGAGATCAGCAAGGGACAGGCCGACAGGGCGCCGGTGCACTACACCCGCCGGCAGACGCTGACCGGCGCCGAGCGTTACATCACCGAAGAGCTGAAGGCCTTCGAGGACAAGGTGCTGTCGGCGCGCGAACGGTCCCTTGCGCGCGAGAAGCTGCTGTACGAGCAATTGATCGACGCGCTCAACGCGCGGCTGGAACCGCTCAAGCGCTGCGCCGCGGCGCTGTCGGAACTGGATGTGATCGGCTGCTTCGCCGAACGCGCGCAGGCGCTGGACTGGTCGAAGCCGGAACTCACCGACGCGCCCGGCCTGTGCATCGAGCGCGGCCGCCATCCGGTGGTGGAAGCGGTGCGCGACGAACCGTTCGAGCCCAACGACCTCGTGCTCGGCGACACGCCGGAACTCGGCCATCGCCGCATGCTGGTCGTCACCGGCCCGAACATGGGCGGCAAGTCGACCTACATGCGGCAGAACGCGCTGATCGTGCTGCTCGCGCACATCGGCAGCTTCGTGCCCGCCGCGCGCGCGGTGATCGGTCCGGTCGACCGCATCCTCACCCGCATCGGCGCCGGCGACGACCTCGCGCGCGGGCAGTCGACCTTCATGGTCGAGATGGCGGAAACCAGTTACATCCTCCACCACGCAACGAGCGAATCGCTGGTGCTGATGGACGAGATCGGCCGCGGCACCTCGACCTACGACGGCCTCGCGCTCGCCGATGCGTGCGCGCGCCATCTTGCGGCGGTCAATCGCAGCTACACGTTGTTCGCGACGCATTACTTCGAGCTGACCGCGCTCGCGGGAGATCCCAACAGCAGCGGTGGCAGCGGCATCGCCAACGTGCATCTGGACGCAATCGAACACGGCGACGCGCTGGTGTTCATGCACGCGGTGAAGGACGGGCCGGCGGATCGCAGTTTCGGCCTGCAGGTGGCGGCGCTCGCTGGCCTGCCGAAAATGGTGGTCCGGCAGGCGCGCGCGCGGCTCGCCGAACTGGAGCAGCAGGGACGCGACGCACCGTCGACGCCGATGACCGCGCAGGCACTGGATTCGCCGCAGCAGTTCGGGCTGTTCGCGCCGTCTTCCGCCGCGCTGGACGCGCTCGCCGCGCTCGATCCCGACGAACTCACGCCGAAGCAGGCGCTCGAGGCGCTGTACCGGCTGAAAGCGCTCGCCTGAGTGTTGGCATCGCGCTAACGCAGCGCGGCCCAGCATGGAGCACCCGCCTGCGACGGAAAGGAGCTTCCATGGCCACGCTCAGCAACGACCTCGCGACCCGGCTCGAGGGCCCGCCCGCGCAGCAGATCGCCGAGCGCCTCGGCATCACGCCGGCGCAGGCCAGCAATGCCATCGGCACCGCGTTGCCGCTGCTGCTGGGCTCCCTCGGCCGCAACGCCAGCGAGCCACAGGGGGCCGACCAGCTGTTCGGCGCGCTGCAGGAACACCGCGACGCAGATATCGGCAACGTGCTCGACGCATCCCTCGCCGGACATGGACAGGGCGGCGCGATCCTCGGCCACGTATTCGGCGATCGCCAGGAACATGCCGACCAGGCGCTGGGTCAGGCCACCGGCCTCGGCCAGGACAAGGCGCACATGCTGCTGCGCTGGCTGGCGCCGCTGGCGATGGCCTACCTCGCAAAACACATGTTCGATGCACGCCAGACCGCCGCGCCGGGTGCTCCGGCACAGGCGCCGGCGCCCGGCATGGCAGGAGCGACCAACGCCACCGCTCCGTCGCCGCAGGTGCTGGGCGACGTGCTGCGGCAGGAGGCGGTGCACGCGCAACAGCAGCATGGCGGCCTGCTCGACTCGGTGCTGGGCGGCCTCGGCGCGAATACCGGCGCGCTCGGCAGCCTGCTCAAGAAGGGCGAGTCGATGCTCGGCACCCCGCCGGCTCCGTAAGGCGCGGAACGCTTCACCCGTTCAGGTCGCAGGGCGCTGCGCCACCTTCGGTTCGGCAACCTCTTCGCCCGCATGCGCATGGCCGGCCATCACCGCGCCGGCATGGCGTGGCAAGCGCGCCATCACCAGCGAGGAGCTCGCCGCGACCACTCCCACCGCGAAGAAGGCGACGTAGAAGTTGTGCACGTCGGTCGCGGGCGCATGGCGCAGCACGCCGGCGAGCTGCAGCAGGTAGCCGGCGACGGCGACGCCGAGGCTGAGCGAGAGCTGCTGCATCATCCCGGCCAGGCTGCTCGCCTGCCCCATCAGGCGCTGCTCGACGTCCGCGTAGCTGATCGCGTTGAGGCTGGTGAACTGCAGCGAACGCGAGAAGCCGCTGACCAGGAGCACGGCGATGATCAGTGCATGCGGCGTACCGGGGCGGAACAGGCCGAAACCGGCGAGCAGGGCCGCGGCGGCCGCGCCATTGACGACCAGCACGCGGCGGAAACCGAAGCGCCGGAGCACCGCACCCGCGATCGTCTTCATGAACATCGCGCCGATCGCCGACACGAAAGTCAGCATGCCCGAGCGCACCGGGCTCAGGCCGAACCCGAGCTGCAGCATCAGCGGCAGCAGGAATGGCGTGGCGCCGATGCCGACGCGGAACAGCGAGCCGCCGAGCACGCCGGCGCGATAGCTCGGCAGGCGGAACAGGCCGAGGTCGAGCAGCGGGTTCGCCACGCGATGCGCACGCCAGACATAACCGACCAGCGCAAGGCTGCCTATCACCAGCGTGAGTGCGGCGATCCACACCGGCACGAGGTGGCGTCCGAGCGTGGAGAAGCCGAACATCGCCGTCGACAGTCCGAGTCCCGCGAGCAGGAAGCCGATCCAGTCGAGCGGCGGCGTCTCTTCGCGGATGTCGGGGATGAAGCGGCTGGCGAGGACGATGCCAAGCACGCCGATCGGCAGGTTGATGAGAAAGATCCAGCGCCAGTCGAAGTAGGTGGTGATGAAGCCACCGAGCGGCGGACCCACCACCGGACCGACCAGCGCCGGAATCGTCAGCCAGCTCAGCGCATGCACGAGCTCGTGCTTGGGCACCGTGCGCAGCAGCACCAGCCGCCCGACCGGCACCATCATCGCCCCGCCGATGCCCTGCAGGAACCGCGCGGCGACCAGCGCGCCGAGCGATCCGCTGGCGGCGCAGGCGAGCGAGCCGAGCAGGAACACCGCGATCGCGCTGATGAAGGTCGGCCGCGCGCCGAAGCGGTCGGCGACCCAGCCACTCACCGGGATGAACACCGCCAGCGACAGCAGGTACGTGGTGAGCGCCAGCTTGAGCGCGATCGCGTCGGTGCCGAGGTCGTGCGCGATCGCCGGCAGCGACGTCGAGATCACGGTGGAATCCATGTTCTCGATGAACAGCGCGCAGGCGACGATCAGCGGCAGCAGGCGCTTGTGCGTCACGCGCGCTGCTCAGAGCGCATCGATGTCGCCCAGCGCGCGGATCAGGCGGCGCGCGCGCTTGTCGGGCTTGCCTTCGGGAGGCTTGTAGCCGGCGCGCTCGGCGGCGCGCTGCGCGCGCGCGGCCTCGCGTCGCGCGCGGGAGTCGTCGGATTCGGCATACAGCGCCTGCGCGACCGATGCAGGGCCGCGGGCGTCGCTGAGGCCGCGGACTTCGACCTCGAAAGACGCTTCGCCGCGGACGATGCGCAGGGCGTCGCCGACGCGCACCGCGCGCGAGGCCTTGGCGCGCTGGCCGCCCACCTCGACCTTGCCGGTGTCCACCGCCTGCCTGGCGAGGCTGCGCGTCTTGAAGAAGCGCGCCGCCCACAGCCACACGTCGAGGCGTACGGGCTCGATGGCGACGTCGCGCGGCCCGGTCACGGCGCGGCTCCGAGATCGATGCCCACTTCAGCCAGCCGCTCCTGCAGGCGCGAAGGATGGCTGCCGCGCCAATACAGCCGGCGGCACCCGGTGCAGCGGCTAAAGTCGACTTGGTTGCGCGCGACCGCGGGCGGTGCCTCCACCGCTTCTCCGGCAGGGATGCGCTCGACCTCGGCGTTGCAGCGCGCGCAGCGGGTGAACGGCGCGATGCGCGATTCGAGCTGGAAGCGGTCGATCACCTCGCGCAGCTGCCGGCGCGGATCGGTGGCGTGGACGAAGGCGCCATGGGTGAGCTCGGCGCGCTTGAGCAGGCCGATGTCGCGCGAGAGCACGATGCGATGCTCGTCGCGCGCGATCCGGATGACGTCGGCGTCGGAGAAATCGTTGCGGTAGAGACAGTCGAAGCCCAGCAGGCGCAGGTAGTTCGCCAGCCGGCCGAGGTGCACGTCGAGGACGAAGCGCGGCTCGCGCAACGGGCGCGGGCGCAGGCGGCCGACATCCGAAACGTCGAAGCATTCGAACATCGGATACACCGCCACGCGCTCGCCGCCATGCAGGCGGCGGGTGAACGGCGCGGGCTCCCCGTCGACGAGGATCAGGTCGACCTCGGTATGCGGCACGCCAAGGGACTCGATGCGGTCCTTGACCGCGGGCGTGTCGTCGAAGGCATGCGGGAAGCTGCGGCGGCGCAGTGGAGGCGCGAGGAAATCGTTCAGTTCCTCGTAGAAACGGAATTCGCACTGGCGCTGCGCGGGCAAGCGGAGGTCCCGTGGGGAAACGGACGAAAGGTTACGCCTGTGTTCGTGTCCGAAGCGCAAGGGGCGGAGCGGCCGTCGCGATCGGTTCGATCGACTCGTCCTGCGCGCGCGGGAACCATCGTGGCAGGGCGCCTGGAGTCTCTTTCGCAGGAATGCCGGCTGCGAGCGGTCGCCGTGCGGACATTGGCCATGAAACCCCGAAACGCGAACGGCCGCCCGGAGGCGACCGTTGCTGGAAGCGGGCTGCGATTGCGATCAGGCGTTGGCGTTGGCGTTCGCTTCGGCCTTGGCCTTCGCGTGCGCGGCGAGATCTTCCTTGATGCGCGCCTTCTTGCCTTCGAGGCCACGCAGGTAGTACAGCTTGCCCGCGCGCACCGCGCCACGGCGCTTGACCTGCACCGAATCGATGATCGCGCTGTGGGTCTGGAACACGCGCTCGACGCCGTAGCCGTGCGAGATCTTGCGGACGGTGAACGAGGAGTTCAGGCCGGCGTTCTTCTTCGCGATGACCACGCCCTCGTAGGCCTGGACGCGCTCGCGGTTGCCTTCCTTGACCTTGACGTTGACGACGACGGTGTCGCCCGGGCCGAACGCCGGCAGCGCGCGCTGCACCTGGGCGGCTTCGAATTCCTGGACGAGGGTGTTGAGCGAGGGCTTGTTCATGGGTGTGGCCTTGTTGGTATGCCGGTCGTGCCGGCTTTTGTAGCGCGAGTGCACGTGGACCCGCGTCTTGGCATCGGTGGAGCGAAGCCGCGCATTATAGCGACACTTTTTCCTGCCGCGCCAGCGCCTTACGTGCCTGCGCCCGGCTCCCCACCCTGCCTGGCCAGGAACTCGTCCAGCAGCCGGCGGTCGGCCGGGGCCAGCGTCGCCGGGTCCAGCAGGTCCGGGCGGCGCAGGAAGGTGCGGCCGAGCGCCTGCATCCGCCGCCAGCGGGCGATATCGGCGTGGTTCCCGGACAGGAGCACGTCCGGCACCTTGCCCAGCGCGTGCTCGACCGGCCGGGTGTAATGCGGGCAATCGAGCAGCCCGTCCTCGAAGCTGTCCTGGGCCGCGGATTCGGCGTCGTTGAGCGCGCCCTCCTGCAGGCGGGCGACGGCGTCGACCACCACGGCCGCCGCCAGCTCGCCGCCGGAAAGGACGTAGTCGCCGATCGACAGCTCTTCGTCCACCTCGGCCTGGACCAGGCGCTCGTCGACGCCTTCGTAGCGGCCACAGAGCAGGACCAGGCGCTCGCGGCCGGCCAGTTCGCGCACCTTGGCTTGCGTCAGGGGCTGGCCCTGCGGGCTGAGGTAGACGACGTGGGCCGGCGTCGGATCGGCAGCGCGGGCGGCCTGCAGGCAGGCGCGCAGCGGGTCGATCAGCATGACCATGCCGGGACCGCCGCCAAAGGGCCGGTCGTCCACGCGGCGGTAGTTGCCTTCGGCGTAGTCGCGCGGATTCCAACCATGCAGCGCCAGCAGCCCGCGTTCCTGCGCACGGCCGACCACGCCGAAGCCCGCGCACTGGGCGACGAACTCGGGAAACAGGCTGATGACGTCGATGCGCACGGTGGGTCGATGGCGAGGCGGCCGCCGCGATCTTAGCGGCCGCACGCCTAGAAGTCGGCGTCCCAGTCGACCGTGACCAGCCCGGCGTCGAAGTCGACCGACTTCACGTAGTCGGGTTCGGCGAAGGGGATCATGCGTTCCTTGTCGCCCTGCACCACCATCACGTCGTTGACGCCGGTGGAGAACAGGTGCGAGACGGTGCCGAAGTCCACGCCGTCGAGGTTGGCCACGCGCAGGCCTTCCAGGTCGATCCAGTAGTACTCGCCGGGTTTCGGCGGAGGCAACGCGTCGCGCGGCACCCAGACTTCGCTGCCGAGCAGGGCCTCGGCGGCGTCGCGGTCGTCGACATCGGGAAAGCGCGCCACCACGCCCTTCGGCGTGATGCGCCCGCGTGCGCCGGAAAGCTCACGTTCGACACCGCGCGCATCGCGCAGCGCCCAGGGCTGGTAGCGGAAGATGGCGTCGGCCGGATCGGTGAACGATTCCAGCTTCAGCTCGCCGCGCACGCCGAACGCGCCGCGGATCCGACCCAGCAGAACCTGCTTCTGCGGAGTGGAAAGCGGCGCGTCGGTCATCGCGTCGAATCGGGCGCGGCAGCGCGCCCGGACCTCAGGCGGCCTTGGCGGCCTGCTTGTAGAGGTTGGCGACCTTGTCGGTCATCTGCGCGCCCTGGCCGATCCAGTACTGCACGCGCTCGGTGTTGAGCTCGACCTGCTTCTCGTTGCCCGAGGCCACCGGGTTGTAGAAGCCCACGCGCTCGATGTTGCGGCCATCGCGCGCGCTGCGGCTGTCGGTGACGATGATGTGGTAGAAGGGGCGCTTCTTGGCGCCGCCACGGGTGAGGCGGATCTTGACCATGGTGTCGTTCGGTGTTGCCCAGCTGCCGGAATGGCAGGGTAAGCCGGCCATTCTAAGCCATTGATCGGGTGATAGGAACCCGTCCTCAGACCAGCAGGTCAGTCGCCGATCGGCCTTTTCAGCCCCGGGCCAGGGGCGATTCGCGCCGCAGACGCGAACCGGGTGTGGAAGCGCCCTCGACTAACGGAACGGCATCCCGCCGCGCGCGCCCATCATGCCCTTCATCCCGCGCATCAGGCCCTTCATGCCGCCGCCGGACAGCTTGGACATCATCTTTTCCATCTGCTGATACTGCTTCATCAGCTTGTTGACGTCGGCCGGCTGCATGCCGGCGCCGCGGGCGATGCGGGCGCGACGCGAGCCATTGAGCAGTGCCGGATTGCGGCGCTCCTTCCTGGTCATCGAATTGATGATCGCGATCATGCGCGGCACTTCCTTGCCGGTGACCTGCTGCTTGACGTGGTCGGGCACCTGGCCGATGCCCGGCAGCTTGTCCATGAGGCCCGACAGGCCGCCCATGTTCTGCATCTGCTCGAGCTGGTCGCGCATGTCGTTGAGGTCGAACTTCTTGCCCTTGACGACCTTCTCGGCCAGCTTCGCCGCCTTGTCCTTGTCGACCTGCTGCTCGACCTGCTCGACCAGCGACAGCACGTCGCCCATGTCGAGGATGCGGCTGGCGATGCGGTCGGGGTGGAACACGTCCAGGCCGTCGGGCTTCTCGCCCACGCCGATGAACTTGATCGGGCGCTGGGTGATGTAGCGCACGCTCAGCGCGGCGCCGCCGCGTGCGTCGCCGTCAGTCTTGGTCAGCACCACGCCGGTCAGCGGCAGCGCTTCACCGAAATG
>JABFWF010000235.1 GCA_013362405.1 Lysobacter sp.
GCAAGCCGCGCGCGGTGCCGCCGCCGGCCGTCGCCAACGCCAGGCCCATCACCGTCGGTGGTCTCGGCGGGCCGGTGTCGGGGCAGCTGCTCGCCGGCTACGGCGGCAGGCTGCCGGACGGCGGTCGCAGCGCCGGCGTGCTGATCGCCGCGCCCACGGGCAGCACGGTGCATGCGGTCGCCGACGGCAAGGTGGTGTTCGCCGACTGGATGAACGGTTACGGCTTGATCCTGATCGTCGACCACGGCAACGGCACGATGAGCCTGTACGCGCACAACGAGGCGCTGCTGCGCGACGTCGGCAACACGGTCAAGCGCGGCGACCCGGTGGGGAGCGTCGGCAACTCCGGTGGCCAGGGGCGCCCGGCGCTGTATTTCGAGCTGCGCCGCAACGGCCAGCCGGTGGACCCGACGACCTGGTTGCAGCGGCGCTGATGCGCGCGTGCGCGGGCAACCGACACCGCGCCGGCGCGTAACGGACACTTCGCACACCTGCTGGGCGGCGTGCGCATAATCGCCGCACGCGGCGCCCGCCGCCTTCACGCTCCGGAGCCTGCGATGCGCCTGCGCCCGCTGTTGTCGTTCCCGCTCGCGGCCGTGCTCGCGTTGCCGCTGGCGCCGCCCGTGCGGGCGCAGGAGGCGCCCCCGGCGAACGCGTCGGCCAGCGACGATGCCGATGCCGCCGAAAGCGCCGCCAGCAAGGTGCCGCTGGCGGAGATCCGCCGCTACGTCGACGTCTACAACGCGGTCAAGCAGGCCTACGTCGATCCGGTCGACGACAAGAAGCTGATGCAGTCGGCGATCAAGGGCCTGCTGCTCGACCTCGACCCGCACAGCGAATACCTGGTGAAGTCCGACGCGCAGGCCTTCGACGAGGAGACCAGCGGCGCCTACGACGGCATCGGCGTGGAAGTGCAGCCGCAACCCGACGGCACCATCAAGGTCGTCTCGCCCATCGACGGCACGCCGGCCGCGCGCGCCGGCCTCAAGTCGGGCGACATCATCACCGCGGTGGACGGCAAGGCGGTCACCAGCGGCAGCGACGACGACAACCCGCTGCGCGGCAAGCCCGGCAGCAAGGTCACCCTGACGCTGCTGCGCGCGGGCGTGGCAAAGCCCTTCGACGTCACCCTGGCCCGCGAGACCATCCGCGTCGCCAGCGTGCGCGGGCGCATGCTCGAGCCCGGCCTGGGCTACATCCGCGTCGCGGCGTTCCAGGCCGACACCGCCGCCGATTTCGAACAGACGCTCGACCGCCTGCAGGCGCAGTCCGGCGGCAAGCTGCGCGGGCTGGTGCTGGACCTGCGCAGCAATCCTGGCGGCCTGCTGGTGTCAGCGGTGCAGATCGCCGACGACCTGCTCGACAGCGGCAAGATCGTCAGCACGCGCGGGCGCATCGCGATGAGCGACAGCGAGTTCAGCGCGACGCCGGGCGATCGCCTGCACGGCGCGCCGCTGGTGGTGCTGGTCGACGCCGGTTCGGCGAGCGCCGCCGAAGTGCTCGCCGGCGCGCTGTCCGACAACCATCGCGCGCGCGTCGTCGGCAGCCGCACCTTCGGCAAGGGCTCGGTGCAGACGCTGCTGCCGCTGGACAACGGCGACTCGGTCAAGCTCACCACCGCGCGTTACTACACGCCGAAAGGCAAGTCGATCCAGGCGCGCGGCATCGAACCGGACGTGGTGCTGCACGCCGGCAAGGACGGCGCTGCCGCCCTGCCCGCCGGCTACGCGGAGATGCTGCTGCCCGGCCACCTGCATGGCGATGCGGAGGAGGCGGGCAGCCATGCGGGCGAAGTGCTCGACGGCGATGCGCCGATCGCGGCGGCGCTGGGCGAGCTGAAGAAGCAGGTCGCCGGCGCGCCTGCCGTGGCCAGGCCGAAAGGCAAGGGCTGAGCGATGCGCGGGGCGCTCGCGTTCGCATTCGCGCTGGCGCTTGCGGCGATGCCGGCATGCGCGGCGGTGCATTACCGCGCCGCCGCCCTGCAGCCCGACGGCCGGCTGCGCCTGACCACCACGCAGGGCGCAGTCGTGTGGGCGCCGCTGGACCACGAAGGCGAACCCGAACCGCAGTCGGAATTCAGCGAACCGCGCATCGCGCCCGATGGACGCACCGTCGGCTGGCTGGCGCTGTATCCCGGCTGCTGCCAGTCCTATGCGATCCCGCTCTCGCTGGTGCTGTTCCGCGACGGCAAGGTGCTGCGTGGCATGACCGGTGCCGGCATGCCGGTCTGGCATTGGCGCTTCATCGATGGCGGTCGCCAGGTCGCGTTCGTCCAGCGCCCGACCCACGGCGCCGCGCCGGACCACTACGAGTTGCGCGACGTCGCGAGTGGACGCCTGCTCGCCGAGTTCGACCACGACGAAGGCGACGCCAGGCCGCTGCCGCGCTGGGCGCGCGGCGTGCAGACGCCGGGCGAGTGAGTGGAAGATGACGCCGGCTGGCTTCAGCCAGCCGCTTCAACAAGCGGTTGAAACGGTCCTACCGCGGCTTGGCCGGCATCGGGAACGGCGTCACCACGGTCTCGCCGGTCGCCGCGTCGCGGATCGCCGACTGCCCCTTCTTCTCGACTTCCTCCACGCGCACGATGCTCTGCATCGGCAGGTGCAGCACGCGCGTGCCGGCGAACTCGCCGCGCAGGCGCTCCTCGGCCGGATCGACCACCACGCCGGTGTGTACGTCGAACACGAGGTCGGCGACCTCGGTGAAGCCCCACAGGCTGCTCGCCGCCACGCGCTGCGCGTACAGCTCGTAGATCTTGCCGTGGTTGAGGAAGGTGACCTTGTAGAGCGTCTTCATCCCCGCATTTTAGCGGGGCAGCAGGCAACGTCCCTTCAATAGCCGCGCCGCTTGCGCAGCCGCCGCGCGATCGCCGCGCGCACCACCAGCGCAAACAGCACGCCGAACACGAAGCCCGCCACGTGGGCCGCCCACGCCACCGCGCCGAACGCCGGGCCGACGTAGGCAAACACCACCTGCAGCAGCACCCAGATGCCGATCAGCAGCGAGGCGGGGGCGCGCACGAATTCGAGGAACAGCCCGAGCGGCAGCACCACGCCGAGCCTGGCGCGCGGGAACAGCGCCAGGTAGGCGCCGATCACCGCCGAGATGGCGCCGCTGGCGCCGATGATGAGCCGGTCCGGCGCGCCGATCGCCAGCACCGCGGCGAGGTTGGCGGACGCGCCGCCGGCGAGGAACAGCAGCAGGAAACGCCACGGCCCCATCACCCGCTCGGCCGGCAGCCCGAAGATCAGCAGGAAGGCGAGATTGCCGAGCAGGTGCGCCCAGTCGGCGTGCAGGAACAGCGCGGTCAGCAGGCGCAGCCCGCGCCCGTCGGCCCACAGCCCGCGCCAGGTGTCCGCCGACAGCGGCGGCCCGCCGGTGAGCGCGCCCCACTCGAGCACGAGATGGCGCTGGGTCGCGTCCGGCAGCGTGCTCGCCCACAGGTAGGCCAGCCACAGCAGTGCGAACAGCAGCGGCGTGGCCCAGCGCAGGCCGGGCCGGGAACGGGTGGGGAGGGCGACGAACATGGCGCGCGCAGGGGAAATCGGCCGCCACCATAGCGCGGTGCGGCTCCGGCGATGCGGGCCGGGCGCATTCCTCGTCACTCCTGCGCCGGCGGGTTTTCCCTGGACGGGCGTCTTTCCGGTGGATCGATGTCCACTGGAAGGACGGCAGGAGCGGTGGACGGCGACGCCACCGGGTCGTCTCAGTTCCCCGCCGAAGCCATCGATCCAAGCGTTACCAACCGGTTAAATCCCACGATATAGTGCATACGGCGTCGTATGTCGGAGGGGGAAGTTCCGGCAGTGCCCGCGCCCCGCGCGCGGGCCCGACGATCGGCAGCCAACCAAGACCAACAACAGCAAAACGTCACCGGAGAGCGCAATGCAGAACCGCTTCATTCACCTGTCCGCCCTCGCGCTCGGCATTGCCGGCGTGCTGGCGCTCGGCTCGGCGCACGCCACGGGCTTCCAGCTGCGCGAGAACAGCGTCAAGAACCTCGGCCGCGCCAACACCGGCACCGCCGTCGCCAGCGACGACGCCTCGGTCGTCCTCAACAATCCCGCCGCGATGGTCAACCTGCAGAAGGCGACCTTCCAGGGCGACGCCACCAGCATCGACCTGACCGCGCACTTCCACGGCGGCGGCAACGCCGATGCCGGCACCCCGCTGCAGAACCCGCTGACCGGCGGCGACGGCGGCGATCCGGGTTCGCCGAAGGCAGTGCCGGCGGTCGCGTTCGTCATGCCGGTCGCCGACAACTTCCGCCTCGGTGCCTCGATCAGCGCGCCGTTCGGCCTGAAGACCGAATACGACGCCAACTGGGTCGGCCGCTACAACGCGATCAACTCCGACGTGAAGGTCGTCGACCTGACCGTCTCGGCCGCGTGGGCGATCACCCCGCAGTTCTCGGTGGGCCTGGGCGCGATCTACCAGCACAGCAAGGTGACCCTGTCGAACGCGATCGACTTCGGCAGCGCGCTGTGCGTCGGTTCGGGCAACCCGCTCAACTGCCTCAACCCGGCCTTCCCGTACCACCCGCAGCGCAACGACGGCACCGTGGTGGTCAAGGGCAACGCCAACGACTGGGGCTGGGTGGCCGGTGCGCAGTGGCGCGTGACCGACAGCTTCGTGTTGGGCTATTCGCACCATTCGAAGATCAGCCATACCCTGCGCGGCGACGCCGACTTCACCCTGCCGGCCAGCGTCGCGGCGGCTTTCGCCGCGCGCGGCATCACCGCCTACAACGACGGCGCCGTCTACGCGCCGCTGACCACGCCGTCGATCGATACCCTGAGCGCCGAGTGGACGATCAACCCGGCGTGGCGCCTGTACGCGGATTACCAGCGCACCGGCTGGCACTCGCTGCAGCAGGTGGCGATCTTCCGCGCAAGCGGCGCGCCGCTCGGCCCGGCCGAGCCGTTCAACTGGCGGAACACCAGCTACTTCGGCGTCGGCGCCGAGTGGGACGTGAGCCCGGCCTTCACCCTGCGCGCGGGCGTCGCGCACGACCAGACGCCGACCCGCGATACCACCCGCGACGCGCGCCTGCCCGACAACAACCGCCAGCTGTACTCGATCGGCGCCACCTGGCATGCCAGCGACGCGTTCAGCATCGACGCCGCGTTCCAGCGCATCAACATCAAGACCCCGACGGTCAACATCATGACCTCGAGCGGTTCGAGCCTGGTCGGCAAGTTCGACGGCCACGCCAACCTGTTCGGCCTGTCGGCGCAGTACCGCTTCTGATCGCAGCGGCGATCGGTGAAGCAAAAAAGCCCCGCTTCGGCGGGGCTTTTTCTTGGTGTCGTTGGCGTTTTTTGGCAGGAGCGATCAGTCGCCCAGCGTCAGCAGCGACGCGTTGCCGCCGGCGGCGGTGGTGTTGATCGTCACCGTCTTCTCGGTGGCGAAGCGCGGCAGGTAGTGCGGGCCGCCGGCCTTCGGGCCGGTGCCGGACAGGCCCTGGCCGCCGAACGGCTGCACGCCGACCACCGCGCCGATCTGGTTGCGGTTGACGTAGGCGTTGCCGACCTTCACGCGGCTGACGATGTGGTCGATCGTTTCGTCGATGCGCGAATGGATGCCGAGCGTCAGGCCGTAGCCGGTGGCATTGATCGCGGCGATCACCTGGTCGAGCTGGTCGGCCTTCCAGCGGATCACGTGCAGCGCCGGGCCGAAATTCTCGCGCGTGAGCTGCGAGAGCGACGTCAGTTCCCATGCGGTCGGCGCGAAGAAGGTGCCGTGCGCGGTGGCGGCGGGATCGAGCGTCGCCTGTGCGATCAGCTTCGCCTCGCTCTTCATGCGGCCGGCGTGCTCGTCGAGCAGGCACAGCGCGTCGGTGTCGATCACGGGGCCGACGTCGGTCGACAGCAGGCCCGGGTCGCCGACGGTCAGTTCGGCCATCGCGCCGGCGAGCATCGTCGTCACCTTGTCGGCGATGTCGTCCTGCACGAACAGCACGCGCGCGGCCGAGCAACGCTGGCCGGCGGAGGTGAACGCGGAGGCGAGCGCGTCCTTGACCAGCTGCTCGGGCAATGCGGACGAGTCGCCG
This sequence comes from Lysobacter sp., assembly GCA_013362405.1. Classification (GTDB taxonomy): domain Bacteria; phylum Pseudomonadota; class Gammaproteobacteria; order Xanthomonadales; family Xanthomonadaceae; genus JABFWF01. The sequence continues at coordinate 6,053 of JABFWF010000235.1, forward strand.
ATGAGCGCGTTCTGGCCGCCGGTCTCGGCGATCAGCACGCCGATCGCGGCGTCGCGCGCGGCCAGCGCGCGGTTGATCGCGCGCGCGGTGTCGGTCGAACCGGTGAAGGCGACGCCGGCGACGCGCGGATCGCGCGTCAGCGCCGCGCCGACGGTCATGCCGTCGCCCGGCAGGAACTGCAGCACGTTCTCCGGCACGCCGGCCTCGTGCAGCGCCTTCACCGCGTAATAGCCGACGAGGTTGGTCTGCTCGGCGGGCTTGGCGATGACGCTGTTGCCGGCGGCCAGCGCCGCGGCGACCTGGCCGGCGAAGATCGCGAGCGGGAAGTTCCACGGCGAGATGCAGACGAACACGCCGCGGCCCTGCAGGCGCAGTTCGTTCGATTCGCCGGTCGGACCCGGCAGCTTTTCGCCGTGGCCGAAGTGCCTGCGCGCCTCGCCGGCGTAGTAGCGCAGGAAGTCGACCGCCTCGCGTACTTCGGCGACGCCATCCGGGATCGTCTTGCCGGCCTCGCGCGTGCACAGCGCGATGAACATCGGCATGCGCTGCTCGAGCAGGTCGGCGGCACGCTCGAGGATCACCGCGCGCGACGCGGCAGGCAGCGCATCCCACGCCGGCTGGGCGGCGACGGCGTTCTGCAGCGCGCGCTCGACGGTGGCGGCGTCGGCCGGGGTCCACCGGCCGACGACCTGGCGGCGGTCGGCCGGATTGGTCAACGCGATTTCGGCGGCCGACGACTTCGCCCCCGGCACCAGCGGCGCCGCGGCCCAGGAGTCCTTGAGCGACGCATTGACCGCGTCGGCGAGCGCGCGCAGCTGGTCGTCGTTGGCGAGGTTGATGCCCATCGAATTGGTCCTGTCGTAGCCCTGTGCGCGGTACACGTCGCGCGGCAGCGGAATGCGGGGGTGCGGAATGCTGTCGAATCCGGCGACGGTCTCGACCGGATCGCGGACCAGGTCGTCGATGGCGACGTCCTCGTCGCTGATGCGGTTGACGAAGCTGGAATTGGCGCCGTTCTCGAGCAGGCGGCGCACCAGGTACGGCAGCAGGTCCTCGTGCGAACCGACCGGCGCGTAGACGCGGCACGGCACGTCGAGGCGGTCGGCGGGGATCACTTCGGCATACAGGTCATCGCCCATGCCGTGCAGCTTCTGGAACTCGTAGCGGAAGCGGCCGTCCGCATCGCGCGCGTTGCCGATCACCGTCCGCGCCATGCGGTGGACCGCGGCGATGGTCTGCGCGTTGTGGGTGGCGAACATCGGGTAGATCGCGTCCGTCGCCTCCAGCAACCGGCGCGCGTTCGCCTGGTAGGACACGTCGGTGTTGGGCTTGCGGGTGAACACCGGATAGCCGGCCTGGCCGTCGACCTGCGCGCGCTTGACCTCGCTGTCCCAGTAGGCGCCCTTGACCAGGCGCACCGGGATGCGGCGGCCGAGCGTGCGCGCCATGTGCGCGATGTAGTCGATCACGAACGGTGCGCGCTTCTGGTACGCCTGCACGACGATGCCGAAGCCATGCCAGCCCTGCAGCGAAGGATCGGCCAGCACCTGGAAGATCAGGTCCAGCGACAGTTCGAGGCGGTCGGTCTCCTCGGCGTCGATGGTCAGGCCGATGCCGTACCGTTTCGCGCGCTGTGACAGGTCCAGCAGGCGCGGGCCGAGTTCGGCCAGCACGCGTTCGCGCTTGGCGTGCTCGTAGCGCGGGTGCAAGGCGGAAAGCTTCACCGAGATCGACGGTGCCGCGAACACGCTGCTGGACGCCGCATCACCGGCGAAGTTGCCGCTGCGGCCGATCGCGTCGATCGCCATGCGGTAGGCGCCGAGGTAGCGTTGTGCGTCGGCCTCGGTGAGCGCGGCCTCGCCGAGCATGTCGAACGAATACCGGTAATTGGCGTTGTCGCCCTTGTGCGAGCGCGCCAGCGCCTCGTCGATGGTGCGGCCCATGACGAACTGGTGGCCCATGATGCGCATTGCCTGGCGCACCGCGAGGCGGATCACCGGCTCGCCGATGCGGCCGATCAGGCGCTTGAACGCGCCGTGCACGTCGTGCTTGGTGGCGTCGGCGAGGTCGACCAGGTGACCGGTGAGCATCAGGCCCCAGGTCGACGCATTCACGAGGATCGAATCCGACTGCCCCATGTGCCGCTTCCAGTCGGCCTCGCCGAGCTTGTCGCGGATGAGCTTGTCGGCGGTGTCGGGGTCGGGAATGCGCAGCAGCGCCTCGGCGACGCACATCAGCAGCACGCCTTCCTCGCTGCCGAGGTCGTACTGGCGCATGAATGCCTCGATCGCCCCCTGGTCCTGCGCCCGCGCGCGCACCCGGCGCACGAGGTCGGCCGCGGTGGCCTGGACCGCGGCGCGGTCGGCGTCCGGCTGGCGGGCCTGCGCGAGCAACGCGCGTACGGCCTCGGCCTCGTCGCGCACCCAGGCGGTCGTGATCGCGGCGCGCAACGCGGCGGGCGGCGACGGCAGTTCAGGAGCGAGCATCGACCGCGGCACGGCGGGAGCCGGCGCGGCGGGGGAGTCTGGGGTCATGAAAGGCAGGCCGGACGAGCCGCGGAAGCCCGCCATTTTAGCGGGGATGCGACGTGTTCCGCACCCTGCGCGGCTTGCCGCCGGCGCGGCGCGGGGGCTACCATGCACAGGTTTCTCCGCGGCAGTCGATTCGACGCGGCCGCGCCATGACGAGGTCGAGCAACGGACGCTTGCCTGCGATTGCGGGCGGCGCCCAGGCGCGTCCGCGGCCCCTGCGGCGATACGTCGCGGCGGCCGGGCATGGCGGGCGCGACGATCGTCCGCGGGCATGGACGACGATCCAATTTTTGCGAATCTGGGGTTCGATGATGACCGGTCGTTTCAAGCAGTGGGGCATGGGCGTGGCCGCGATGGCGGCGCCGCTGCTGGCGTTCGCGCAGGAGGCTGCGCAGAAGGGCGCGGCTGTCAACGGGGCTGACGTCGAGCCCTTCGAGCCGGTGCGCTGGCAGCTCAACATGACGCCGGGCGTGACCCCGACCTCGCACATGGCCTACGACGCGCACATGTTCGCGCTGTGGGTGTGCGTCGTGATCGGCATCCTGGTGTTCGGCATGATGGCGGTCGCCATCTTCCGCTTCCGCAAGTCCAAGGGCGCGGTCGCCGCGACCTGGTCGCACAACACCACCGCCGAGATCATCTGGACGATCGTGCCGGTGATCCTGCTGGTGGTGATGGCCTGGCCGGCCACCGCGAAGCTGATCTCCGAATACGACACCCGCGACTCCGAGATGACCATCAAGGTCACCGGCTACCAGTGGATGTGGAAGTACGACTACCTCGGCGAGAACGTCTCGTTCACCAGCCGCCTGGACCGCGCCAGCGATGCGATGCGCCAGAGCCACCAGGTGCCGAACCTGCAGGCGCTGCCGCACTACCTGCGCGACGTCGACAACGTGCTGGTGGTGCCGGTCGACACCAAGATCCGCTTCGTGGTCACCGCCGACGACGTCATCCACGCCTGGTGGGTGCCGGCGCTTGGCTGGAAGCAGGACGCCATCCCCGGAATCATCAACGAGGCCTGGGCCAAGGTCACCCGCCCCGGCGTCTACCGCGGGCAGTGCGCCGAGCTGTGCGGCAAGGATCACGGCTTCATGCCGATCGTGGTGAAGGCCGTGAGCAAGGCCGAGTTCGCCCAGTGGCTGGCCGCGCAGAAGGCGAAGGCCGCGCCCGCGACGCCGGCCGCTCCCGCCGCGACGCCCGCGCCGGCCGCCGGCTGACCC
>JABFWF010000063.1 GCA_013362405.1 Lysobacter sp.
GTGCCGGCCAGGACGGCGTCGGCCACCGACCAGAACACGACCACGTTCGCGGCGGCGACGAGCAGCAGGCTCCAGACGACGGACCGTTCGCGCAGGCGTGTCGCTTCGTATTGCAGTTCGTGCAGCCGCGTGCGGCGCGCCACGAACCGATCGAGCGTCCACCCGGCCAGGCCGAACAACCGCAGTTCCTTGCTCGCGGGCGGATCGACGGCCAGCCGGTACGCGTACTCGGCATCGCGCTGCGCGGCGCGAACGGTGTCGGTATTGCGGTCGCGCCAGACCGCGCTCTCGCGCAGCAGCCAGTGCGTGGCCAGCCACGCGCCGCCGAGGAGCAGCGGCGCCCACCACGCAAACCCGGCGAGGACGATCGCACAGGCGAGACCACCGACGAGCTCGACGAGCCCGCCCGCGATGAAGTCCATCGAGATCGAGAGCGGCGGTCCGGTCATCCCGAGATCGAACTCGCGCGCGACGGTGAGATCGCCGGCCAGCCGCGGATCCTCGAGATGCGCCATGCCCGGTGGACGGACGCACATGTCGGTGAGGCGATCGTAGAGCCAGGCCGCGGTGCGATCGCCGAGGTTCGCGCCGACCACCTGGTGGAGGGGGCCGAGCACCTGGAGCAGCACGAAGATGACGCCGGCGAGCGCGAGCGGACGGCCGAGCGGCGCGCCGCGCTGGACCGCGCCGACCAGCACGCCCATCGCGATCGCAAACACCGCGGGGAGTATCCCCCGGACCATGACGAGCGCGTACCAGGTCCACGCCAGCGGCCCCTCCGCGCGCGGCAGGGTGGCGAAGAACGTCCATTCGGGGCGGCCGCGCAGACGGTGGACAGCGCCGCTCACGCGCACACAGTATGCGAGCGGCCCCGTCGAGACAACCCGCGCTTGGCGTCGCTCGCGTCCGGCGAGATAATCCCGGCATGGCTCTCTTCCGGATTCTCCAGGGCAACGCGCAGGCCGAGGCCGACTTGACCCGGACCTACGATGCGATCGTGATCGGCTCGGGCGCCGCCGGCGGCATGGCGGCGCACGTCCTCACGTCGCACGGCATGAAGGTGCTGCTCCTCGAAGCGGGCAAGAAGATCGACACCAGCAAGGAGCTGAAGTCGATGGAGTGGCCCTTCGAGCATCCACGGCGCGGCGACATGCCGCCGGGCCGTCACGCGCTGACGTTGAACGAATACACGATCCGTCAGCCGCCCAACGCTGACGCGCTGAAGTTCGACAAGGTGCACTCCTACGTGCAGGGCTGGGGCGGCAGCGACTACTCCAGGAACATCGTCGTCGACGAGAAAGAGCATCCCTACACCGGCACGAACTACGCCTGGGTGCGCGCGCGGTGTCTCGGCGGCAAGACGAACATCTGGGGGCGGCTCGCGCTGCGGCTGTCCGACTACGATTTCAAAGCCAAGAGCCGCGACGGCTACGGCGAAGACTGGCCGATCGGCTACAAGGACATCGCGCCCTACTACGATCGCGTCGACGAGTACCTGGGCATCTCGGGCGTGAAGGAGAATCTTCCCTATCTTCCCGACAGCATCTTCCAGCGGCCGACCCGCCTCGCGGCAGCGGAGGTGACGCTGCGCAACTCGTTGAAGAAGATGAACCGCGTGCTGACGCCATATCGCGCGGGTGTGACGACCGACGGCCTCAAGCACAACAAGTATCGCAGCCGGTGCTTCGGCCGCGGCGCCTGTCAGCGCCGGGCCGGGGGCTGTGACATCCACGCGGCCTTCGACTCGCCGACCGGCCTCATCTATCCGGCGATGGATACCGGCAACCTGACGCTGCGCACCAATGCGATCGCGCGCGAGGTTCTCGTCGACACCAGCACGGGCAAGGCGCGCGGCGTCGCGTTCGTGGACGCGGAGACCAGCCGCGCCTACGAAGCGCGCGGCAAGGTCGTGGTCGTCGCGGCATCGACGCTCGAATCCGCCCGGCTGCTGCTGCTCTCGAAGTCTTCGGCGCACCCCAACGGCATCGGCAATTCCAGCGGCCACGTCGGCCACAACTTCTGCGAGCACGTGATGGGCCCCGGCGTCACCGGCCTCGTCAAGGATCGGGTCGGCGCGCCGAAGACGCTGGACGATGGACGCCCCGGCGGCTTTTACGTGCCGCGTTTCCGGAACCTGGCCGACAAGCACCCGAAGTTCATTCGCGGCTACGGCTTCGAAGGCGCGGCGGGATCGCAGATGTTTCCCGGCCACGCGCACGACACGCCGGGCTTCGGGGCGGCCTACAAGAAGAAGGTCCGCGACCTTGGCGGGGCGTTCATCAGCATGGGCGGTTTCGGCGAAGTGCTGCCGCGCTACGAGAACCAGGTCGCGCTCGACCCGGCACGGACCGACAAGTGGGGCATCCCCGTGCTCCGGTTCAACTACAGGTTCGGCGACAACGAAAAGAAGATGTGCGAGGACATGGCCGAGGCCGCGCAGGAAATGTTCGAAACCGCCGGCTTCGAGATCGTCGAGGTCGAGCGCAAGGTGCTCACCGAAGGCTGGTCGATCCACGAGCTGGGCACGGCGCGCATGGGCGCCGACCCGAAGACCTCCGTACTGAACCAGTTCCAGC
>JABFWF010000214.1 GCA_013362405.1 Lysobacter sp.
CGTGTTCCTGGGCGGCCTGTTCGCGCTGGCGCTGCTGGGCGCCGGCGAATGGACGCGGCGCAAGGAGAATATCTCGAGCATCCAGGCGCTGCCGATCGCCAACATTCCCGCCATCCTCACCGCGGCGGGTACGGCGGTGGCGTTCGCGACCATCTATGCCGCCTATGCGCTGTACGGCTTCCTCGTGCCCGCCACCGCCTTCGTGCTGCTCGGTCTCGTCGCGCTCGGCACGCTCGCCGCCGCGCTGCTGCACGGACCGGCGCTCGCCGGCCTCGGCGTGGTCGGCGCCTTCGTGACGCCGGTGCTCGTCTCAAGCGGCAAGCCGGACTACTGGGCGCTCTACATCTATCTCGCCATCGTCACCGCCGCGAGCTTCGGCCTCGCCCGCATCCGGATGTGGCGCTGGCTTGCGGTCACGACCATCGCCTTCGCCGTCCTGTGGATCTTCGCGGGCCTCGATACCGAACAGGTGCAGGTCGCCCCGCACGCCTTCCATGTCATCGCGGGCTTCGTGCTGGCGGCGCTCCTCGTCGTCTGCGGCTTCCTATTCGGACCCGGCATCGAGGACGGCGAGATCGAGCCGATCTCGTCGAGCTCGCTCGGTGCCTATCTGTTCGGCGCGATGCTGATCGTGTTGTCGAGCGCGCACGCCGATCTGGCGCTGATCGCCTTCACGTTCCTCGTCGGCGCGGCGCTTCTCGTCGCCTGGCGTGCGCCGGCGGCCACCGGTGCCATCGGCGCAGCCGCGGCGACCGTCTTCATCGTGTTCGCCGAATGGGCGGTGCGCGCCAATCCTGATATGCTGGTGCTGCCGGGCGGGCCCATAGCCGGAATCGGACCTGCCGCGACCGACAGCGCCGTGACGCTGCATCTGGTGACGGCCGCGATCTTCGCCGCCGGCTTCGGGATCGCGGGCTTCCTCGCCCAGGGCCGTTCGAACTCGGCGATCATCCCGGTGGTGTGGTCGGCGACGGCGGTCGGGACGCCGATCGCGATCCTCGTTGCGCTCTACGCGCGTATCGCCCATCTCGACCGCTCGATTCCGTTTGCGATCCTGGCAGTGCTGCTTGCCGCGGCCTTCGGCGCCGCGACCGAAGCCCTCACGCGCCGCGAGAGCCGGCCGGGCACCATGATCTCCACCGCCTTGTTCGCGACCGGCACGCTCGGTGCCCTGGCGCTGGCGCTGACCTTCGCGCTGGAGAAGGGCTGGCTGACGATCGCGCTGGCGCTGATGTCGCTCGGCACCGCCTGGATCTCGCTGCAGCGGCCGATCCCGTTCCTGCGCTGGCTTGCCGCGATCTTCGCGGGGCTCGTCACCGCACGCATCGCCTACGATCCGCGCATCGTCGGCGACGCCGTCGGCACCACGCCGATCTTCAATTGGCTGTTGTGGGGCTACGGTCTGCCGGCAACATCGTTCTGGGCCGCGAGTATTTTCCTGCGCCGCCGCGCCGACGATGCGCCGCTGCGCATGGTCGAGACCGCCGCGATCCTGTTCACCGCACTGCTTGCTTTCATGGAGATCCGGCACTTTGCGACCGGTGGCGACATGATCTCGCCGCCGTCACTGCTCGAATTCGCGCTGCAGGTCTGCGTCACGCTCGCGATGGCGATCGGGCTGGAGCGCTTGCGGCCGAGGAGCCACAGCATCGTGCACAATGTCGGCGCAGTCGTGCTCACGGCGATCGGCGGGCTCATCAGCGTGTTTGGCCTCTTGATCCTGGAGAATCCGTTGATTTGGCGCGTCGACGTCGGCGGCGCCGTGTTCAACCTGTTGCTGCTCGGCTACGCGCTGCCGGCGGTGCTGATGCTGCTGCTGTCCTATGCGGTGGTCGGGATGCGCGGCAGGGCCTATGCCAACACCATCGCCGGTGGCGCGCTCATGTTCGCGCTCGCTTATGTCACGCTGGAGATCCGCCGCTTCTATCACGGCCCGATCCTCTCCACGGGCGAGACGACGGGCGCCGAGCAATACACCTATTCGATCGGCTGGCTTGCCTTCGGCGTGGTGTTGCTGGGCGTCGGCGTCCTCGTCAACTCCGAGCGGGCGCGGCTGGCATCGGCCGCGGTCATCGCGCTGACGATTCTCAAGGCTTTCGTCATCGACATGTCGACGCTGACCGGCGTCTACCGGGCGCTGTCATTCATGTGCCTCGGCGTCGTGCTGGTCGCGATCGGCTGGCTCTACCAGCGCATCCTGTTCCGGCGTCAGGTCGCACCGCCGCCGGCCCCGCAGACGAGCGGGTAAAGATCAGGCCGCGCGGACCGACTCCAGGAACTGCGCGACCTCGACCTTCAGGCGGGTGCTGTCGCTCGCCAGCGATTTCGCTGCCGAGAGCACTTCGCCCGACGCCGAACCGGTGTCGATCGCGCCGCGCTGCACGTCGGTGATGTTGGATGAGACTTCCTGCGTGCCGAGCGCGGCCTGCTGGACGTTGCGCGAAATCTCCTGCGTCGCTGCGCCCTGCTCCTCGACGGCGGCAGCGATGGCCGAAGACACCTCGGACAACCTCTCGATGGTACCGCCGATCTCCTGGATCGCGCTGACGGATTCCTGCGTCGCGGTCTGAATCCC
>JABFWF010000229.1 GCA_013362405.1 Lysobacter sp.
CTGAACGCAGCCGTCGAGGCGGCCCGCGCCGGTGACCAGGGCCGCGGCTTCGCGGTGGTCGCCGCGGAGGTGCGCGCACTGGCGCAGCGCTCGGCCGCGGCCGCGAAGGAGATCAATGCGCTCATCAGCGAGTCGGGGCGCACGATCGAGGCGGGCAACGAGCTCGTCAGCCGTGCGGGCGGGGCCATCGCCAAGGTCGTGGAAAGCACGCAGCGGGTGACGACCATCATGGGCGACATCGCCGCGGGCAGCCAGGAGCAGGCCTCCGGCATCGCGCAGATCAACGAGGCGGTGTCGCAGATGGAGCGCGTGACGCAGCAGAACGCGTCGCTCGTGGAACAGGCCGCCGCGGCATCGCAGTCCATGCACGAGCAGGCGAGCGAACTGGCACAGGCCGTGGCCGCGTTCCGCGTGTCCGACGAGCACGTGGTCGAGCCGCTGGCCGCAGCGCGTGAGCATCGGCAGATCCCGGCCGGCGGCATGCCCCTGATCGCGGCCTGAGCGCGCACGGCCCGGTTGCCTTCGCGCTGGGCAGAACTAGACTGCGCCGGTCTGCACGCTGAAGGAGGCCCGCATGAAGCAGGTCGTCATCGGTGTTGCCGCCGTGGCAGCGGCAACGGTCGCCGGAGCCGACACCTTCCGGTTCGACAAGGATGCGCCGGGCACCGTGCCGGAAGGCTGGACCTGCGGCGTGACGGGCACGGGCCGTCCGCACTGGTCGGTGGCGGCGGACCCTGCCGGCCAGGCGGGGCGGGTGCTCCTGCAGGACGGCAAGGGCACGTTCCCGTGGTGCGTGCGTCCGCAGGTCGCGGTGGCCGACGGATTCGTCGAGGCGAAGTTCGTCCCCGTCTCCGGGAAGCAAGACCAGGCCGGCGGCGTCGTGTGGCGCTGGAAGGACCGCGACAACTACTAAGTCGCGCGGGCCAACGCGCTGGAGAACAACGTCTCGCTGTACTACACGGAGCGCGGCTCGCGCAAGACGTTGGTCTCCGTGAAGGCGCCCGTGCAGCGCGGCGTGCCGCATGTGCTGCGCGTCGAGTTCGCCGGCGACCGCATCGGCGTGATCCTCGACGGCAAGCGCTACATCGACACGCGCGACACCCACTTCAGGGAGCCGGGCGGCGTCGGCGTGTGGACCAAGGCCGACAGCGTCACCGCCTTCCGCGAATTCAGCTACGGCAGCGCCGCGCGCTGAAGCGCTGCGACCTCCAGCCGAGGCCTCGCACGCCTGCGGCAGCCTCGCCGCAACGACAATGTGCGGCGATTTGCAGCCAGCGCGAGGAGAATCGATGCACGACAAGTCCGCCGCGGACGCGGCGACGTCCCCGGACGCCGAGTTCACGCGGCGAACCCTGGACATCATGTTGTCCCAGACGCGCGCCAGCGCCGTCGCGCTGACGCTCGGCGGCCTCCTGTATGGCCTGGTGATCGTGCCCAGGACCGGCTGGCTTCCCTGGCTCGGCTGGTACCTCGCGCTGGTGATCAGCCTGCAGCTGCGCCAGCGCTACTTCACGTCCCTGGTGGCGCGCGACGGCTACACGGCGCTGACGCTGCGGCGGGTGTCGCTCTGGGCGGGCGCCACGGGCGTGTTCACGGCTGCCTGCGTGCCCCTGTTCGTCCACTGGCTCACGCTGCCCGAAGTGGCCGTCCTCACCATCCTGACGCTGGGCCAGATGCTGGTCGCGGTGATCGGCGTCGAGCCGCGCATGTACGCCATGTACATGGTGTCGTCGCTGTCGATGGTGTACGTCGGTTGGCTCGCGCACGGGAGCAATGTCCAGAAATTCGTCATCGGGATGGCGATCCTGCTGGGCGGCACCATGATGCAGCGCGCGGTGTTCACCTACTGGAAGACGCTGCGCGACAACGCCGACATGGGCGCGCGCAACGCGCTGCTGGTCGAGCAGTTGCGAGGCGCGCTGGACAAGGAGCAGGACATCCAGAACGCGCGCTCGCGCTTCCTCGCCGCCGCGAGCCACGACCTGCGGCAGCCGGTGCAGGCGCTGGTGTTCCTCACGGACATCTTCCGCCGCACGGCGGACACCACGCGGCGCGAAGTCATCGCGCCGCAGATCGTGCGCACCGGCGAGTCGATCGACACGATGTTCCGGCACCTGGTCGATTTCGCGCAGATCGATGCCGGCACGTTGCGGGTCGACCTGCAGCCGGTGCAGCTGGGATGGCTGATCCAGTCGGTCGCGTCGGGGTTTGCCGAGAAGTGCGCGGCGAAAGGCCTGCGCTTCCGCCTCGACCTGCAGGCCGACGGGGCCGTCATGGCCGACCCCGTGCTGCTCGAGCGCGTCGTGCGCAACTTCCTGGACAACGCGGCGAAGTATTCGCTCGGGGGCGAGATCGTGCTGCGCGTGCAGGCATCGGGCGACGAGCTCGAGATCAGCGTGGAGGACCAGGGCGTCGGCATCGAGGAGGAGGATCTCGCGACCATCTGGAAAGCCTTCCAGCGTGGCCGGTCCGCGGCGCTGGTCGAAGCGGAGGGCCTGGGGCTCGGGCTGGCGATCTGCCGCCACATGGCCGACATGATGGGCGCTCGCCTGGGCAT
>JABFWF010000249.1 GCA_013362405.1 Lysobacter sp.
ACATCGAGCATCGAACCGACCGCCAGGTCCACGCCGTCCGAGCGCAGCAGGTCCAGGCCGCCGGCGCCGGTGACGTTGTGCAGGCTGAGCCGCACCTCCGGATGGCGCTGGCGGAAGGCATCGACGATACCCGGCAGCAGGTACAGGATCGTCGAGCTGCCGGCGGCGATGTCGAGCTCGCCCGGGTCCAGCCCGCTGACCTCGGCGCGGAACGTCGCCTCCAGCCCGTCGATGCCTTCCACCAGGGGACGCGCCAAGGCGTACAGCGCCTCGCCCTCGCGGGTCGGCTGCAGGCGGCGGCCGCTGCGGTCGAACAGACGCACCCCGAACTCACGCTCCAGCGCCTGCAGCTGCAAGGTGATCGCCGGCTGGCTGACGAACAGCGCCTCCGCCGCGCGCGACACCGAGCCCAGCCGGATCACCTGGCAGAAGGCGCGCAACGGCTTGAGGCGGTCGGCCTTGTAGGAAAAGCGCGGCGTAGCAGGGCGGTTGTCGACCATGCGTGAAGCCTACTTATAAGCATGGCTCATCATATGTATTGCCAAAACTGGTTTGTCAAATACACACACGCCACCGTACGGTCCGGGTTCCCCTTCGAGGAGCCAGGACATGTCGGCAGTGCTGCAGGCGGTGGATGGCCGGGACGTAGTGCTGACCCGACAGCTGGCCGGGCAGGAGGCCCTGCTGACGCCGGAGGCGCTGGCCTTCCTCGCCGACCTGCACCGCCGCTTCGAACCGGCCCGCCAGGCCCGCCTCGGCGAGCGCCGGCAACGCCAGGCCCGCTTCGACGCGGGCGCGCTGCCGGGCTTCCGCGAAGACACCCGCGCGATCCGCGCAGGCGACTGGCACGTCGCCCCGCTGCCGGCCGCGCTGCTCGACCGCCGCGTCGAGATCACCGGCCCGACCGACCCGAAGATGGTCATCAACGCGCTGAACTCCGGTGCCAACTGCTACATGGCCGACTTCGAGGACTCCACCGCGCCGACCTGGGAGAACCTGGTCGCCGGCCAGCGCGCGCTGCAGCAGGCGGTCGACGGCACGCTCGACTGGACGGCGCCGGACGGCGGGAAGCCGGCTTCAGGCAAGCCGGCTTCAGGGAAGCACTACGTGCTCAAGCCCTTCGCCGAGCAGGCGGTGCTGTTAGTGCGCCCGCGCGGCTGGCACCTCGACGAGAAGCACGTTCTGGTGGACGGGGAGCGGATGTCCGCGTCGCTGTTCGACCTCGGCCTGTTCGCCTTCCACAACGCGCGCGCGCTCGCGGAGAAGGACCGCGGCCCGTACTTCTACCTGCCCAAGCTCGAATGCATGGAAGAGGCCGCGCTGTGGGAGGACGTGCTCACGCACGTCGAGGCCGTGCTCGGCCTGCCGCACGGGCAGATGAAGGCCACCGTGCTGATCGAGACGCTGCCGGCGGCGTTCGAGATGGACGAGATCCTGCACGCGTTGCGCGCGCGCATCGCCGGGCTCAACTGCGGGCGCTGGGACTACATCTTTTCCTACATCAAGACCTTCCGCGCGCATCGCGACCGCGTGCTGCCCGAGCGCGGCCAGGTGGCGATGACGCAGCCCTTCCTCACCGCCTATTCCGAGCTGCTGGTCCACACCTGCCACCGGCGCGGCGCGCATGCGATGGGCGGCATGGCCGCGCAGGTGCCGATCGCCGGCGACGCCGCCGCCAACGAGCAGGCGCTCGAACGCGTGCGCGCCGACAAGCTGCGCGAGGTGCGCGCCGGCCACGACGGCACCTGGGTCGCGCATCCCGCGCTGGTGCCGCTGGCGCGCGCGGTGTTCGACGCGCACATGCACGGACACCGCCCGCACCAGCACGACGTGCTGCGCGAGGACGTCGGCGCGCGTGGCGAGGAGGAACTCTCGCAGGCCCTGCTCAAGCCCGCGCTCGGCACGATCACCCGCGCCGGTTTCGAGAACAACGTCGAGGTGTGCGCGCGCTACCTCGCCGCGTGGCTCGACGGCAACGGCTGCGTGCCGATCCACTGGCTGATGGAGGACGCCGCCACCGCCGAGATCGCGCGCGCGCAGCTGTGGCAGTGGCTGCACGCGCCGTCGCTGCCAGGCGGCGATGGCACGCCCCTGCACCTCGCCGACGGCACGCCGGTGGACGAGGTGCTGCTCGAACGCACGCTCATCGGCCTGCCGAGCCGACTCGCCGAACAAGGGTCTCTGCCCGGCGGCGCGCGCCTGCCCGAAGCGATCGCGCTGCTGGAACAGCTCACCCACGCCGACACGCTCGCCGACTTCCTCACCATTCCAGCGTATGAGCGCATCGACTAGCGCCACCGCGCGAGTGGCGATGTTGCCCCTGTCCGTTTGCACCGATCCGTTGGGCCCGGAACACCGCTGATTCCCGCCTTCGCGGCAATGACGAGCGAAAGGCCACCATCCAAGGAGCCACGCCATGACCACCGCCCTGCCCACCGCCGAACACCTTCGCATCGACTGGACCACCAACCCGCGCTGGGAAGGCATCACCCGGCCGTATGCGCCGGAGGACGTCGTCCGCCTGCGCGGCACCATCGCCGTCGAGCATTCGCTGGCGAAACTCGGCGCGGAGAAGCTGTGGCATTCGCTGCACGCCGAGGACTTCGTCAACGCGCTCGGCGCGCTCACCGGCAACCAGGCGATGCAGCAGGTGAAGGCCGGGCTGAAAGCCATCTACCTCAGCGGCTGGCAGGTCGCGGCGGATGCCAACAACGCCGGGGAGATGTATCCCGACCAGTCGCTGTATCCCGCCAACTCGGTGCCGCAGGTGGTCAAGCGCATCAACTCGACGCTGCTGCGCGCCGACCAGCTGCACCACGCCGAGGGCAATGACGACATTGACTTCCTGCAGCCGATCGTCGCCGACGCCGAAGCCGGTTTCGGCGGCGTGCTCAACGCCTTCGAGCTGATGAAGGCGATGATCGAGGCGGGCGCGGCCGGCGTGCACTTCGAGGACCAGCTCGCTTCGGTGAAGAAGTGCGGCCACATGGGCGGCAAGGTCCTGGTGCCCACGCGCGAGGCGGTCGACAAGCTCGTCGCCGCGCGCCTCGCAAGCGATGTCTGCGGCGTGCCGACGCTGATCGTCGCGCGCACCGACGCGGAAGCCGCCGACCTGCTCACCAGCGACGTCGACGAGAACGACCAGCCGTTCTGCACCGGCGAGCGCACCGTCGAAGGCTTCTACAAGACGCGCAAGGGCCTCGACCAGGCGGTATCGCGCGGCCTCGCCTACGCGCCGTACGCGGACCTCGTGTGGTGCGAGACCGGCAAGCCCGACCTGAAGTTCGCGCGCGCCTTCGCCGACGCGATCCATGCGAAGTTCCCCGGCAAGCTGCTCGCCTACAACTGCTCGCCGAGCTTCAACTGGAAGCAGCATCTCGACGACGCGACGATCGCGAAGTTCCAGAAGGAGCTGGCCGCGATGGGCTACAAATTCCAGTTCATCACCCTCGCGGGCTTCCACGCGCTCAACCATTCGATGTTCCAGCTCGCGCACGGCTACGCGCGGCGGCAGATGAGCGCCTTCGTCGAACTGCAGCAGGCCGAGTTCGCGGCCGCCGAGCACGGCTTCACCGCGGTCAAGCACCAGCGCGAGGTCGGTACCGGTTATTTCGACGCGGTGACGCAGACGATCCAGGGCAGCCAGTCCTCGACCGTCGCGCTCAAGGGCTCGACCGAGGAGGAGCAGTTCCAGCCGGCGCCGCGCGCGGCCGCCTGAATGGGCGGCCCGTGGGCAGGCTGACCGGCGGCATATGGACAGGGCTCCGGCGATGTGATGACGTTGTGAGGCCACCCATTCCCATGCCAAGGCAGGCCCTGATGAAACTCCATCCCCTTCGCTCCCTGATGCTCGCCGCGCTGCTGTCGTGCGCGATCGCCCCGGCGTTCGCCGACGACGTCGCCGACACCACCGTGCCGGAAATCCTGCATACCCAGCACGCGCTGCGCGAGAAGCTCGACAACCCGACCGGCGAATATTCGCGTTTCGACGCCGACGCGTTGACCCGCATGCGCCAGGCGCAGGACAAGGTGTTCGGCATGCTCAACGGCGTGACCTCGCTCGACCAGCTCACTGTCGACCGCAAGATCGAGCTGTCCAACGCCCTGAGCCAGATCAAGGCCACCCTGCTCGCCAACGAAGGCAGCCGGATGATCTGCCACCGCGAGCGCAAGACCGGCACCAACCTGCTGGAGCGCCGTTGCGAGACTGTCGCCGAGCGCGATGCGCGCGCCCACGACGCGCAGATCATGATGAACCACGACGGCATCGGCCGTTGACCACGTTGCCGGCGCCCCGTGCGCCGGCAACGCTCCGCGAGCGCGGCTGACGGGTATCGGATGAATGCGGCGCGGCATATGGACAAGCTCCATGTGCCGTGCTGACGTGTCTTCCCTTCCAGCGGAGTGCGTGCCGTGGAAAAGTCCTTCCTGGCCTCTTTCGCCCTTGTAGCGCTGCTGGCGCTTCCACTGGCCGGTGCCCGCGCCGGCGATGCCGACGCCGGCAACGCCCAGACCCCCGCGCAGATCCTGCAGACGCAGCACGCGTTGCGCGACCAGCTCGACAAGCCCGATGGCGAGTACTCGCATTTCAGCAAGGACGCCGTCGCGCGCATCCGGCAGGAGCAGGACGCCGTCTTCCACATGCTCGACGGGGTCGGCTCGCTCGACCAGCTGAATCGCGAGCAGCAGACCCACCTGTCCAACGCGCTCGACCACATCCGTGCGCTGCTCGCCGGCAGCGAAGGCAGCCGGTTGGTCTGCCACCGCGAGCGGCGCACCGGCAGCAACATGATCGAGCGCCGCTGCCAGACGATGGATGAGCGTGAAGCCAGCGCCGACGCCGCGCGGCGCTCGTTCGAGCGTGGCGTCTCCCACTTCAGCGGCAACTGAGTACCCCGCCGGGGCGTCGCGGCGGCCCATGCCGTGCCGGTGCTCTCCTCGCGGTCCGACAGGATGGTTGGATCCGAGATGAGCGCCGACGTCGAGGGCCTGTTGCCGGCCCGGTCGCCGCAATCCGCCACGGAGGCGGGGGCGGCCGTGCTGACCGCCGAGGAATTCGCGCTGTTCGCCCAGGTCGGCCGCGCCCGCGCGGTCGAGCCCGGCGAACGGCTGTTCCGGCGCGGTGACCTTGGCACCACCATGTACGTGATCTCGCAGGGCGAGGTCGACCTCGACTTCGGCGAGGACCTCGCCGCCAAGCGCCTCGGCCCGCATGAGTTCTTCGGCGAGCTCGGCCTGCTGATCGGCGACCACGCCCGCAGCGCCGACGCCATCGCCGCCAGCCATGGCCTGCTGGTCGAACTGCGCAAGGACGAGTTCGAACCGCTGGCCGCGCGCGATCCCGTCCTGCTCGCGCACTTCCTCCAACGCGCCATCCAGCGCGTCGTGCTCAACGAGCAGACCCTGATCGGCCGCCTGCGCCGCCGCAACGTCGAGCTGCAGAGTGCGCTCGACAGCCTGCGCGCGACGTCGCACCGGCTGACGCAGACCGAGCAGCTCACCCGCACCGACGAGCTCACCGGCCTCGCCAACCGGCGCGGCTTCCAGCTGCACCTGGCCGAGCGCCGTCGCAACGGTGCGCTCGCACACCGCGGGTTGCTGCTGATCGACTGCGACCGCTTCAAGGACATCAACGACGCCCACGGGCACCTGGTTGGCGACCGCGTGCTGCAGGGTGTGGCCAACATCCTGCGTTCCGCGGCCGGGCCCGACGACTTCCCCGCGCGCATCGGCGGCGACGAGTTCTGCATGCTGGTGAATGCCAATGCGCCCGCCGACCTGCTGCGCATCGCCAATTTCATCGTCGGCACCGCGCATGCGCTCGACGAGCTCAAGGCCGCGCCGCCGCAGATCGCCACGCTCAGCATCGGCGCGACGCTGGTCACCCCGCGCGGCCACTGGGACGACTGGTACGGGCTCGCCGACAGCGCGCTGTATCGCGCCAAGCGCGCAGGCGGCAACCGCGTCGAATGGCAGGACGCGGCCGCGTCCGTCTGAGATGCCTGCCTGACATGACCGCCGACGCCGCCACCGTCCGCACGCCCGGCGACGCGACCGCGCCGGCCACCCCGCAGCTGCGCACCCTGCTGCTGACCGACCTGTGCGACTCCACCACGCTGGTCGAACGTCTCGGCGACGGCCCCGCCGCGCGCCTGTTCCGCGAGCACGATGCGCTCGTGCTCGACCTGCAGCAGCGCTGGCGCGGCCGCCTGATCGATCGCTCCGACGGCCTGCTGCTGCTGTTCGAGCGCCCGATCGACGGCCTCGGCTTCGCGCTCGACTACACCCGCGGCCTGCGCTCGCTCGGCGAAGCGCACAAGGTGCCGCTGCAGGCGCGCGCCGGCCTGCACGTCGGCGAAGTGCTGACCTGGCGCAACAGCGACGCCGCGGTCGCGGTCGGCGCGAAACCCCTCGAGGTCGAAGGCCTCGCCAAGCCGATGGCCGGCCGCCTGATGGCGCTCGCCCGGCCCGGCCAGCTGCTGCTCTCGGCGGTCGCCGAACCGCTCGCCCGCCGCGCCGCGCGCGAACTTGGCGAGCGCGGCGACCACCTGCTGTGGAAATCGTGGGGCCGCTGGCGCTTCAAGGGCGTGCCCGAGGCGCAGGAACTGTACGAAGTCGGCGAGCCCGGCATCGCCCCGCTGCGCGCGCCCAAGGCCGGCGCCAAGGCCTGGCGCGACATCCCGCTGTGGCGCCGTCCCGCCGCGCTCGCCGCCGAGGCGCTGGTCCTGCTCGGCATCGCCACCGGCGCCTGGTTCGCCACCCGCCCGGAGCCGGCGATCGCCTTCAACCAGCGCGACTGGGTGGTGGTCGGCGACCTGCGCAACCTCACCGGCGACAAGCTGCTCGACGACTCGCTCGAACAGGCCTTCCGCATCAGCCTCGAGCAGTCGCGCTACGTCAACGTGCTCAGCGACCTCAAGGCGCGCGACACCCTCGCGCTCATGCAGCGCCAGCCGGGCACCGCGCTCGATCGCACCATCGCCTCGGAGATCGCGCTGCGCGATGGCGCCCGCGCGGTGATCCTGCCGACCGTGGCCGAAGCCGGCGGCAAGGTCCGCGTCAGCGCCGAGGTGATCGACCCGCACACCCAGACCACGGTGTACGCCGAATCCGCCGACGGCACCGGCGCGGCGTCCACGCTCGGCTCCATCGACCACGTCACCGCCGCGCTGCGCAGCAAGCTCGGCGAGGCGCTGGACTCGATCGAGAAGACCTCGGCGCCGCTGCCGCAGGTGAGCACGGGCAACCTGGATGCGTTGCGGGCGTATGCGTTGGGGCTCGAGGCCTATGGGAAGAATCGCTACGCCGATGCCTTGAACTTCTTCCTGAGCGCTACTCAACTCGACCCGAACTTTGCCTTGGCATGGTTGGGTCAAGCCAAGGCTCATTTTGCTGTGTTCGATGTCGCGGGAGGTTTGCCGGCGCTGCATCGGGCGCAGACGCTCAGCTCCCGACTGGCGCCAAGGGAAGCGTTGTATCTGGATGGCTGGGCCAGCGAGTTCGAGGCCCCTAAGGGCGCCGCTGACAAGTGGCGCCTGATGTCGCAGATGTATCCCGACTACGCGCCTGCTGCGGCAAATACGGCAATTCGGCTATTGCACATGAGCCGTTTTTCGGAGGCAGTGCCGTTCGCGGCGCGCGCGACAATGCGGCAGTACGAATCGAACGGCAATGCGCATGACTTGTTGGGGCGCGCGTATCTTGCGCTGGGTGATTTCAAGAACGCCGCGCGGGAATTCGACGTGGCATTGAGCCACGGCAATCGCGATAGTTGGGACAAGCGTGCGATGGTTGACGCGGCCGATCATCGATTCGATCGAGCGCAGAAGTGGCTGACGCGCGCGCCCGCGGACGCTGCTCCCGAAGTTAGTTACTACCGCGCGCTCTTCTCGGTTGATCGAGGCGAATGGCGCACTGCGCGCGGCTACGCGAAGCAGGCACTGGAAGGAAACGGCAAGACGCCCGGCCTTTTCGGACTCTCACTAACTTACGCGCTCGCCGTGACCGAATGGCTGGATGGCGACACCAAATCCGCGCGGATGCGCAGCGCGAACTTGGTCGACCAGTCGCTTGCAGTGCTTAAGCGCTCATTTCCCGCCGATGCCCAAGAAGTTGCCGGGATTACCTTGTCCTCCGCATTGCTATCCCAGCGGCTTGGCGACCAGGCGACCGTGGACAAGGTGCTTGCCGCCAATCTGGCGAAGGCGCCCGTGGACCTGCCTGATCTGATTGAACTTCAGGCGGTCCTGAAGGCAGGCAGGTTGGTGCGGGAAGGCAACCCGACTCGCGCTATCGAGTCGCTGAAGCCTTTCCTGACGGGACACGAACGATTTCAGACACATGTTGCGCTGTTTGATGCGTATCAAGCGCTCAATCAAAGCGACGAAGCGCATACGCAAGCGCGCTGGCTGGCCGAGCATCGTGGGCTCGCCTATGGCGAGCTGGGCTGCTACGGCTGCCAGAAAACATTGAACGTCGCGGACGTCGGGCGCGCCTTGACCTACTTGCAGCAACTGGGACGCCCTAAAAGGCAGTAGTTCCAACTATTTTCGTCGGAGCGGACTGTTAGCACCAATTGCAGCATCCAGTTGGGGTGGCGTGTACATCAGCCCACTAGTCAGCATCGTTTTCAGTTCTTCACGCGTCCGGACGATCGTCGCCTTCGGCGCGATGCTCGCGACCTGACAGCAGGAAGCGGTCGTGCGTGCCGGGGCCGCCATGCCCTTCTTTAAACCGGCGAGCACGGCCTTCGCCTCCGGATGCCCGACCTGCGCCAGCGCCGCCTGCGGGTCCTTCTTGAACAGGCGGCGGAACGCGTTGTCGGTACTCAGCAGGTCGAGCAGCTTGTCCGCAACCTTCGGATCCAGCGGCGCCGAGCGCGCCCCGGTTTTCTTGGTGGCCATTCCCTCGTTCCCCTAGGCCGCCCCCGCAGCCGGATCGGCGCAATCTAGCCGCCACCGATGTTCACCACAACCGGCCGCCATGCGCTGCGCACACCGCGGTGGGTCGGTCCGTGCGAAGGCCGGCCGCTGGCGTTGTCATGGCGGATACAGCGAGCGCCCATCGCCTGCCGCACCACGGTCACCTTCAGCACCCGATCCGCTTCACCGACGGAAAACGCAGGCGTTGCCCGCGTCACTCCCTCCCCTCCGGATGGAGGGGAGGGCCGGGTGGGGTGGCGTGGTCCCGACGCGCCGACCTGATCCGACGCAATCCCCTCCCGGTCTCCCCCTGCCATCGCAGGAGGAGGAGTCCCGCGGCTCCGTCGCAGGACTTTCCCTGCGTTGCAACGGGACGAAACCCGCCTCTTGCGCGTCGCGCGAGAAACAAGCCGCGCTCGGTGTGGCTCCTACAATCCAAGGACGCCATCAAGACCGACCCCCATGCGCATCCGCCGCTGCAGCGTGCTCTATCTCGAACCGCGCGAGGAGACCGCCTTCGACCTCGGCGTGCTGCTCGCCGGCGGCGACGGCCTGGCGCGCACGCAGCGCTGGCTGGCGCTGGCGCCGCACCTCGGCGAGGAGGTCGAGGTCGATGCGGCGGAGCGCGAGCTGCTCGGCCTGCTCAGCCCGCAGCAGTGGTGCGATGCGCGCGCGCTCGACGCCGCAGCGCAGCCGGCGTTGAAGCGCCTGCTGAAAACCGGCCTCGTCATCGGTTCGACCAAGGCCTACGCCGCGCACCGCGCGCGCGACTCGCGCCTGCGCGACACCCACTGGCATCCGCTCGCGGCGACGCTGCAT
>JABFWF010000089.1 GCA_013362405.1 Lysobacter sp.
CGCTCAAGGAGACGCTCGCCGCCGCGATGATCGCGGCCAGCGGCTGGGACGGCGCGACGCCGCTCTACGACCCGTGCTGCGGCAGCGGCACCATCGCCATCGAGGCCGCACAGGTGGCGTGCAACGTGGCGCCGGGATTGCGCCGCCGCTTCGGGTTCGAACGCCTGCTGCCGCACCAGGCCCATGTCTGGGCGCAGCTGAAGCAGGAGGCGCAGGCCGCGCAACGCCAACCCTCTGCGCCGGTCTTCGGCAGCGACGTCGCGTTCCGCATGCTGGTCAACCCGCCGTACGGCGAGCGCATCGCCACCGCCGGCGTCGCGGGCCGCACGCAGCGTGGACGCGAGCGCCCCGAGGCCGGCGACGGCGAGGATTTCTTCGTGCAGCTGGCGGCGCACTGGAAGAAGCACTACGCGGGCTGGACCGCGTGGGTGCTCACGCCCGACCTGAAGCTGCCTTCGCACATGCGGCTGAAGGAATCGCGGCGCGTCCCGATGTGGAACGGTCCGATCGAATGCCGCCTGTTCCGCTTCGACATGGTGGCCGGCTCGGCCCGCACGCGCGATGCAGCCGCTGGTGCTTGACACCAACGTGGTGCTGGACGCGTTCGTCTTCGCGGACGAGGACGCGCAGCCGCTGCAGCCGGCGCTCGCGGCCGGCCGCTTCCAGTGGCTGGCGACGGCGGCGATGCGCGAGGAACTGGCGCGCGTGCTCGGCTACCGCCGCATCGTGCCGCGGCTGGCGTTCTACGGCCTCGACGCCGCGCACGTGCTCGCCGCCTTCGACCGCTTCGCGCATGTCGTGGACGCGCCCGCCAAGGCGCCCGCCACCTGCGCCGATCCCGACGACCAGAAGTTCATCGACCTCGCCGTCGCGCGAGGCGCGCTGCTGCTGTCGCGCGATGCCGCCGTGCTGTCGATGAAGAACCGCCTCGCGCGGCTCGACGTCGCGGTGCGCGCGGCGCTCGGTCCCCAGCCTTTGCCCATCGCATGACCACCACTGCCCAAGACGACAAGCCCCTCGGTCCCGACGACTTCGATGCGCAGGACGCAGTCCTCGACCAGCTGCGCGAGCAGGACGAGCTCACGCCCGACTGGGAATTCTGCGAGGGCTTCCTCGCCGCGCTCGTGTGCTGCCGGCGCGAGATCGCGCCCGAGGAGTACTGGCCGGTGCTGCTGGGCGAGCGGTTCGCGCCGATGGCGCAGATGGAATTCGTGTGGCGCTGGCGCCGCCGCTGGCAGGAAGTGGCCGCCGCGCTCGACGCCGACGTCGACACGCTGGAGGACGAGCGTTCCTACCAGCCCGAGGTGCTGGACGTGCGCGGTGCGATGCTGGCCCTGCCGGAAGGCGAGCGGGCCGAGGCCGACATCGCGCAGCTGCCTTCGTTCGCGGAGGCGTGGGCGCATGGCTTCCTGCACGCGGTGCACAGCTGGCCCGAGGACTGGGCCGCGCCGCGCGACCGCGAGGCGGCCGACATGCTGCACGACGCGCTGGACGCCATCGGCGAACTCGCGCGGCCCGACACGGGCCAGCCGGTGTTGAACATGCACACCGAAGGCGGGCCGCCGAGCGTCAGCGACCAGCGCTTCGACGCCTTCGGCGAGGCCCTGTGGGCGGTGTACGACCTGCGCCAGTTGTGGAAGAGCCTGGGGCCGCGCGTGGCCACCGTGCGCAAGGCGCCCGAGCCGGGCCGCAACGACCCGTGCCCTTGCGGCAGCGGCAGGAAATACAAGAAGTGCCACGGGGCCTGAGGCCCCGGGCCGTCACTTCTTCCCGGCGGCCTCGCGCTCCTTCATGACGGCTTCGCGGTCCGCCGCGTCGTACGAGATGCCGCCGCAGCGCTGGTTGTAGGCGTCCAGGTCCTTGTTCAGGGCCTCGGCATCGGGGCCGAACTGCTCCGAATCCGCCTTGGCCGCGGCGACCTTCTGGTCGTACGCGGTCTTGCGGCGCTCCAGCCGGTCGCGGGACATGCCCATCATGCTGGAGCTGCGCTCCTGGCGTTCGAACTCGCGCTTGATCTCGTCGCCTTCGGTCTTCAGCTGCTCGTTCAGGGCGTTCAGCTGGGCCGACCGCGCCTTGAGCGCATCGCTGCGTACCTTGATGCTGTCGGCCGTGTCGAGGCAGGTGCGCAACTCGTTGCGATCGACCTTGCGCGAAGCACCGGTCTGGGCCTGGGCCAGGGTGACCGACAGGGCGGCGACGGCCAGGGTGGCGGCGTGGAGGAGAGGCTTGTTCATGGGCCGCGATGCTAGCGCCAATGCCGCGGCTTCGGTCGCGGCGCCGCGCAGGCGTCCCCAGGTCAATCCCGGAAGAACGACCACAGCGCGTCGGCGGTCTCCTGCGGCAACTCCTCGGGGATGAAATGGCCCGAGGGCACGGCCTGGCCGGTCACCTGGCCCGCGCACTGCGGCTGCCACAGCGCGAGCGGGTCGAACAGCCGGCCCACCAGGCCGTCCGCGCCCCACAGCACCTGCAGGTCGCAGCGGATCGCCTCTCCACGCTCCCGGCTCGCGCGGTCGTGGACCAGGTCGATGCCCGCGCTGGCGCGGTAGTCCTC
>JABFWF010000030.1 GCA_013362405.1 Lysobacter sp.
ACCGAATATCTCGGCGACCACGGCGTGCGCGTGCGCTACCTGCACTCGGACATCGATACGGTCGAACGCGTGGAGATCATCCGCGACCTGCGACTGGGCAAGTTCGACGTGCTGGTCGGCATCAACCTGCTGCGCGAAGGCCTGGACATGCCCGAGGTGTCGCTGGTCGCGATCCTCGACGCCGACAAGGAGGGCTTCCTGCGCTCGACCGGCTCGCTGATCCAGACCATCGGTCGCGCCGCGCGCAACCTGCGCGGCAAAGCGATCCTGTACGCCGACACGATGACGCGCTCGATGCAGGCGGCGCTGGAGGAAACCGACCGGCGTCGGCAGAAGCAGGTCGAGTACAACGCCATGCACGGCATCGTGCCGAAGTCGGTGGCCCGGCCGATCACCGACATCATGGAGGGCGCGCGCGAGGAACCGGGCGCGGTGAGGGGACGCGGCAAGGGCCGCCGCGTCGCCGAGCCGGGCGAGGACTACGCGCGGCTGACGCCTGCCCAGCTGGCGGGGCGCATCAGGGAGCTGGAGCAGAAGATGTACCAGCACGCGCGCGACCTGGAGTTCGAGGACGCAGCGCGGGTGCGCGACCAGATCCGCAGGCTGAAGGAAGCGAGCCTGGCGGGGTAGGGATCTCGACTGCCGGATTTCGCTTCGCAGGAGCGACGAACCGCAGGCAGAGCGCGGTTTGCGATCGCGGCAGGTTGTCCGCCGTCGCCGCTCTGGGCTACACTGCGCGCCCCCTGCGGGGTTTGTCGGGCGGTTAGCTCAGCGGTAGAGCACTACCTTGACATGGTAGGGGTCACAGGTTCGAACCCTGTACCGCCCACCACGCCTCAAACGGCGTGAACCCCAGCAACGGCGCGGCTTTCAGCCCCTTCGCCGTTCGCTTCGACAACCCGCAGGCCGCCGCCGAGTTTCATCGCAGTTGCATCGCGCAACCTCGGCACGCGCACGGCCAACTCCCCCATCCAGCTGTCGAACGCCGCTTTCGCCCGAGCCAAGTACTCCGGGTCGAACTTGGCGTAGTTCTCCGTGGTCGGCGCCGATTCGCCGCGGACATGCCCGAGCTGCCCGCTGATGTCCCAGCCCGGGACGCCGCGCCGGCGCAGCTCCGTGCCCACGGTGTGGCGCAGGATCTTCGGCGCGAAGTGGCGTGGCATGCCGGCGGCCACCCGCACTTTGCGCCAGGTGGTCTTGATCGAGTCCACGTGCTGGCCGTGCCAGTGCACGTAGAAGGATTCCGGCCGCTGCGCGCGCAGGTAGCGCGCGAGGCAATCGGTCAGCGGCACCACCGGACGGAACTTCTTGGTCTGCTGGCGCCCGGGCGGGTTCAGGTCGATGAGCTGCGCATCCCAGTCGATCTGGAACGGCTGCAGGTCGCGCGCCGCGTCGCCGCGGCAGCCGGTGTTGAGGCGGATCATGCAGTAGGCGAACAGGTGCTCCGGCATCGGCGTGTTGAGGAAGCGCACGAGCTCCTCGAACTTCGCCCAGTGCGGGTAGCCCTTGGCCACCGGCGGCAGCTTGATGAAGGGCACGCGCGTGATCTCGCCTTCCTGCCAGGCGTGGTTGAGCGCCGCCTTGCCGTCGCCGATCACCCGCCGGATGTAGCCCGGCGCCAGGCCGCGCGCCTCGAGCCACGCCTTGAACGCGCGCTGCCGCGCCGGCGTGAGCTGGGCGATGGTCTCGGTGGTGTAGAACGCGGCCCACAGCTTCTTCGACGCCTTGTACGAGGCCTTGCTGGCCAGCTGCTGGGCGTGGCGGAGGTAGTGTCGATCGATGACGGCGGCGATCGGCACGTCCTCGGGCGCGGCTTCGCGGATGTCCGCGTGCTCGAGGATCAGCTCCCGTGCGCGGCGCTTGGCCGGCTCAAGGTCTCGATGGCCAGTAGAGCGCCGGACCGGCTTTCCCGCTTCGCGCCACTCGAGGTAGAGGAACGGGCTGCGGTGCTGGCGGACGAGGGCGTACTCGTCGGTGATCCGGTAGGCGATGCGCTCGAGGTCAGCAGCTCCGCGTTGCATAGGGCGTGGTCCAGGATCCATTGAACGTCGGCGGGGGTGTACTTGGGCCTGCCACCGATCTCGCGGAAGGGAATCTCGCCGCGCGCGCGCCGGCGCTGCAGGGTGCGCACCGAGACGCCGAGGTGGCGCGCGACAACGTCCTCTTCGAAGAGCGGAGGGAGCCCGACGAGCACCGCGCTGCCGCCTAGGGGGTCGGACGGCGCGGGCTCGCGGGCGAGGCTGGCGGGTTGCTTCATCCTCGGCAACCCTCGACTGCAGGGGGCGTACCCTGCGCCGGATGGAACGCCCACAGCGGCCGCCACCCAACCCTTATTACGGCCTGCCGCTCGAAGAGGTCACGGTGGCCATGCACCGCCGCGCCAGCCAGCTGCAGGCGCGCACGCCGCGCACGCCCGAGGAGCGCCTGGCGCTCGCCGAGGACACCGCCTACCTGCTGCTGACGGCGGCGGCCGCGCTGGATCCCGGCACGCTGATGCCGCACCAGCCGGAGGAGGAGCTCAGGCGCGAGGGTCGGACGCT
>JABFWF010000085.1 GCA_013362405.1 Lysobacter sp.
CAGCGGCTGGCGCTGCGCTGGATCGCGGTGGGCGAGGAGCGGCTCGGAGCCGGCGAACTCGATGCAGCGCAGCGTGCGCTGCTGGCGGCGCGCACGCTGGACGCGACGGCGCCGGGCCTGGAAGCGTTCGCGGAACGGGTGCGGGTGGCGTCGGCCGGGCGCTGAGCCGTGCTGGACCTAGTCGAGGAAGAGGCGCCGCACAGTGTCGCGCGCCGCGTCGAGCGAAAAATGGCGCTGCACGTTCGCCAGGCCGTTGGCGGAGAGTTGCCGCCAGAGCGCGGCGTCTTCGTGCAGGCACACGATCGCGTCCGCGAACGCGGTGGCGTCGTCCGCCACCAGCACATCGCGTCCATCGACGAGATGCATGCCCTCCACCGCGCAGGCGGTGGCCACGACCGGCTGGCCGTGCGCCATGCTCAGGTTGACCTTGCCCTTGACGCCGGCGCCATAGCGCAACGGTGCGACCGCGACGCGGCAGCCGTCCATGTACGGCGCGATGTCCGGCACGTGGCCATGCATGCGCACCCCCGGGATTTCCGCCAGCGCCGCGATCTCGCGCGGCACGTCGCCGCCGATGCAATGGAAGACCGCGTCGGGCAGGCGCGCGCGCACCCGCGGCCAGACCTCGCGCGCGAACCAATGCACCGCGTCGACGTTCGGCGGATGGCGGAAGCCGCCCACGAACACCAGGTCGCGCCGCGCTTCGAACGGCAGTCCCGGGCCGGCCACTTCGTGCAGGTTCGACAGCAGTTCGACCCTGGCCTGGGGTGCATCCTGCGCGAGCAGCGCGCGTTCCTCGGCGCTGACGACCAGGGTGACGTCGGCCTGGGCGATCACCGCCAGTTCGCGCTCGCGGGTGCGCGCGGCCGCGCGCACCCGCGCCGCGTCGCCCGTAAGCTCCGCCGCGCGGCGTTCGCGGAGGTAATGGAGGTCGACGCTGTCGAACAGCAGCGTCGCCCGCGGCGCATGCCGGCGCAGCAGCGGCAGGAATTCGCTGGCGACGTAGTGGCGCGCGACCAGCACGCGCTCGAAGCGGGCGCCATGCTCGGCCAGCCATGCCGGCGCGCGCCGCGCGAATGGCGCATACCAGGCCTCGACCCCGAGCTGCTGCAGCGCTTCCGTGTAACGGCCGTCGTGCGCGCGGCTGGCGGGGAGGAAGACGACGTGCGCGTCCTGTTCGCGCAGCAGGCGGATCAGGTTGACCAGGCGCAGCGACCCGGAGTCGCGGTCCGGTCGCGGGGTGAGCGCATCGACGATGAGCACCTGCCGCTGGCGTCGATGCAGCAGCGCCGGCGTCGGCACCGTATTGGCGGGAAGCTGCGCCGCGAGCGCGTCGTGCCAGTGGTCCGCAAAGCGCACCCGGTTGCGGACCTGCCAGGCCTTGGCACCGCTGCGGGTATCGGTACCCGAGGTCGCGCCCTCGTCGTGCACCACGCGCGCGGCGGGCTGGTACAGCACGCGCCGGCCGACCGCGCGCGCGGCGAAGGCGAGGTCGGTGTCCTCGTAGTAGGCCGGTGCGTAGCGACCCGCGAAGCCACCGAGCTCCTCGAACAACGCACGGGGCACGGCGATCGCCGCGCCGCTGGCATAGTCGGCATCGCGCAGGTAGCCGTGGCGGGGATCGTGCGGCGAGCCGAAGCGGCCGTAGTTCCACGCGCTGCCGTCGCTGAACACCACGCCCCCCGCCTCCTGCAGGCGCCCATCGGGATACAGCAGCTGTGCGCCGACGACGCCGGCGTCCGGGTGGGCATCGAAGGTCGCCAGCAGCGCGTCCAGCCAGCCCGGCTGCGGCACGGTGTCGTTGTTGAGGAAGACGAGCACGTCGCCGCGCGCCAGCCGTGCGCCGTCATTGCAGGCGGCGATGAAGCCGCCGTTCTCCGCGCGCCGGTGGTATCGCAGGCCGGTGACCTGCGGCAAGGCCTCCGCCGTCGCATCGCGGGAGCCGTCGTCGACGACCAGCACCTCGAAGGGCGCGGCGGGTGGATGCGCCGCCAGCGCGCGCAGGCAGGCGAGCGTGTGCGCGAACTGGTTGAAGACGGGAATGACGATGGTCGCGAGCGGCGCGTCCGATGTCGCCAGCGCGAAGGGCGCGAACTCGCCACGCTCCGGCTGGAACAGCGCGACGCGCCCGCCTGTGCGGGGAGGGAGGAGGTGGACCTTCGCCCGTTCCCAGCTTGCCCGCCATCCGCGCGTGCGCAGGCTCAGCCATCCGCGGCGGGCGAAGCCGAGCGCGCGGGTGCACAGGTAGCGCGCATCGGCCAGGGACAACGACATCGGGGCGGAACTCCGGCTGACTGGGACAGGCCGGGCCGCCGGCGGCCGCGCGGCCCGCGCGGAGGGGTGCGCTAGACTCGCCGCTCCCTGGCACGCGCCTGCATTGTCGCATTCGAAGGATGCACGCGCCGCGCGGCGCCGGCGGCCCGCCACCACGACGACCTGCATGGCCCGCATCGATTACGACGAAGACGCGCCGCACGACGGCCCCGCGCATCCCTGGCGCCGGCGCCTGCTGACCTGGCTGCTCGCCGCGATCGGCCTCGGGCTCGGTTTCCTGGTGCCCTACACGCTCTACCTCAACCACCAGGTGGGCGAGCGCTTCGGCCAGCTGCGCTGGCAGATTCCGACCCGCGTCTACGCACGCCCGTTGCAGCTGCAGCCGGACCTGGCGATGGACAGCGCGACGCTCAAGACCGAGCTCGACGCGGCGTCCTATCGCGACGACGGCGCGGGCGAGCGCCCCGGCACCTACGCGAACACCGGCAGCCGATGGCGCATCGCCAGCCGCGGCTTCCATGACGTGGACGGCGTGGTCGGGCCCAGCCGCATCGAGGTCACGCTGTCCGACGGCCGCGTCGACACGTTGCGCGATCTGCTGCACCGGCGCGCGCTGAAGACCGTGCGCCTGGATCCCGCGCGGATCGCCACGCTGTACGGGCAGAAGCAGGAAGAGCGCCGCCTCGTGCGCATCGAGGAAGTGCCCGAACTGCTGGTGACCGGCCTGCAGGCGGTCGAGGACCGCGACTTCGCGCACCACCACGGCATCGACGTCTCCGGCATCCTGCGCGCCGCCTTCGTCAACCTGCGATCCGGCGAAACGCGCCAGGGCGCGAGCACGATCACCCAGCAGCTCGCGCGCAGCGGCCTGCTCGGCATCGGCCAGGAACAGACCTTCAGCCGCAAGTTCAACGAGATCCTGTACGCGCTGCTGCTCGAGGCGCGCTACGACAAGAAGACGATCCTCGAGACCTACCTCAACCAGGTCTACCTGGGCCAGCGCGGCTCGCAGGAAATCCGTGGCGTGTCCGCCGGCGCCGAATACTGGTTCGGACGCGACCTGCGCGACCTGTCGACCGAGCAGGTCGCGCTGCTGGTGGGCATCATCCGCGGCCCGTCGTACTACGACCCGCGGCGCAATCCCGAGCGCGCCACCGAGCGGCGCAACTTCGCGCTCGCCAAGTTCCGCGAGAACGGCCTGATCGACGACGCCGAGTACGCGCGCGCGGTGAAGGCGCCGCTCGGCATCACCAGCGCGCCGGGCAGCCTTGCGGCGAACCGCTTCCCCGCCTACGTCGACCTCGTGCGCCGCCAGCTCGCGCGCGACTATCCCGCCGACGCGCTGCAGGGCGCGGGGCTGTCGGTGATGACCGCGATGTCGCCGTCCGCGCAGGCCTACGCCGAGGGCGCGGTGACGAAGACGTTCAAGGCGCTCGACTCGAAGAAGCGCCCGCCGCTGCAGGCCGGCCTGATCGTCACCGACGTGCACGACGGCGAAGTGCGCGCGGTGGTCGGCAGCCGCAGCTTCGCCGAGCCGGGCTTCAACCGCGCGGTCGAGGCGCGGCGCCCGGTCGGCTCGCTGCTCAAGCCCTTCGTCTACCTGCTCGCGCTGGCGCAGCCCGGCAAGTGGTCGCTGGCGAGCTGGGTGGACGATTCGCCGCTCACCATCACCCTCGACAACGGCCGGCGCTGGACGCCCGGCAACGCCGAGGGCCACAGCCACGGGACCGTGCGGCTGATCGATGCGCTGGCGCATTCCTGGAACATCGCGACCGTGCGCGTCGGCATGCAGGTCGGGCCCGAGCGCCTGGTCGAGCTGATCCACACGCTCGCCGGCATCGACGCGGTGGCCAATCCCGCGCTGATCCTCGGCGCGGTCGACCAGAGTCCGTACGCGATGGCGCAGCTGTACCAGTTCCTCGCGTCCGACGGCGAGATCCAGCCGCTGCACGCGGTGCGCGGCGTGCTCGACGCCAGCGGCAACGCGGTCAACCGCTACGACAAGGCGCCGGCGCCGGCGCAGGAAGGCGACGCGATCGCCGCGCGCCTGATCACCACCGCGCTGCAGCAGGCGATCGTCGGCGGCACCGGACGCCAGCTGATCGCCGATGGCCTCGGCCGCCTGAATCCCGCGGGCAAGACCGGCACCAGCAACGACGCGCGCGACAGCTGGTTCGCCGGCTGGACCGGCGACCACCTCGCGGTGGTGTGGGTCGGCAACGACCAGAACCAGCCCACTGGCCTGTTCGGCGCGGCAGGCGGCATGCGCGTGTGGTCGAACCTGTTCGCGCGGCTGCCGAGCGCGCCGCTGCAGGTGTCGGGCAAGGGCCTCGACTGGCAGTGGGTGGTGAACGCGAACAGCACCGATCCCGGCTGCCCGGACGCGCGCCGCTTTGCCTTCGTCGCCGGCTTCGCGCCGCCCTACCAGGCCTGCGATTTCAGCCAGCCGCTGCCGGAGGACGGCACGCAACCGCAGGACGATGCGCAGACCACCGGCGCCGAGCCGCCGCACCGCAGCTGGCGCGACTGGTTCGGCCTCGGCAACCACAACCCGCAGCCGCCCGCGCAGCCGGCGCCCGCGCAACCGGCGCCGCCGCCGGAGCAGCATTGATGCACCGTTGCATCGCGCTCGCGTCGGTGCTGCTGCTCGCCGCCTGCGCGAGCGCGCCGCCCGCGCCGCCACCGACGCCCATGCTCACCCACGCCACGCCCGGGCAGATGGTCGCGGCCATCCGGGCCGCCGCCGGGCGCGACCCCGACGAACTGAACGTGCAGCCGCTGCGCGATCCGCAGGTCGAGGACCTGCGCGAGCAGGCGCAACGGCTGGAAGCGCAGCGCCGCGATGCCGACGCGGCCGCCGTCCTCGACCGCGCGCTCGCGATCACGCCCGACGATCCGGCCCTCCTGCAGGAGCGCGCCGAAGCCGCGTTGCTGCTGCACGACGGTGCCACGGCCGAGCGCCTCGCACGCAAGGCGGAAGCCAGGGGCGCGCACGTCGGCCCGCTCTGCCGCCGGCACTGGGCGACGGTCGAACAGGCGCGCCTGCTCGCCGGCGACGCGCCGGGCGCGGCGGACGCGCACGCACGCATCGCCGCCTGCACGGTCGCGCCGCCGCCGCGTTATTGATGTTCCCTCGCTGTGATGAGTGAGCTCACTGCCCGTACCCACGCCGCGCTCGAAGCCGGCGGCGCGCTGGCCGAAGCCATTCCCGCCTTCGTCCCGCGCGACGCCCAGCTGCGCCTCGCCGACGCGATCGCCGGAACCTTCGACGAACGCGGCGTGCTGCTCGCCGAAGCCGGCACCGGCACCGGCAAGACCTACGCCTACCTCGTGCCTGCGCTGCTGTCGGGCATGAAGACGATCGTCAGCACCGGGACGAAGGCGCTGCAAGACCAGCTCTACCACCGCGACCTGCCGCGCGTGCGCGACGCGCTCGGCGTCGGCGGCCTGAAGACCGCGCTGCTCAAGGGGCGCGCGAATTACCTGTGCCGCTACCGGATGGAGCAGGCGAAAGGCGAACCGAAGTTCGCCAACCGCGAACAGGTCGCGCAGTTCCAGCGCATCGTGACGTGGTCCGGGCGCACGCGCCTGGGCGACCTGTCCGAACTCGACCTGCCGGAAGACTCGCCGGTACTGCCGCTGGTGACCTCGACCGCCGACAACTGCCTCGGCAGCGAGTGCCCGTTCTGGTCCGAGTGTTTCGTCGTGCAGGCGCGGGCCCGCGCGCAGGCCGCGGACTTCGTCGTCGTCAACCACCACCTGCTGCTCGCCGACCTCGCGCTCAAGCAGGAAGGCTTCGGTGAGATCCTGCCCGGTGCGCAGGCCTTCGTCGTCGACGAGGCGCACCAGCTGCCGGAACTTGCCGCGCAGTTCTTCGGCGAAGGCCTCGGTGCGCGGCCGCTGGTGGAACTCGCCCGCGACGCGATCGCCGAGTGCAAGAGCGTCACCGGCGCGATCGCCAGCGTGCAGCCGGTCGCCGCGCAGCTGGAACAGGCGACCCGCGCGCTGCGCGCCGCCATGGACAACCTGCCGACGCGCGGCACCCGCCAGCGCGCGCTGCAGTCGCACGAGGTGGAGGACGCGCTGCATGCGCTGGCCGAGGCACTGGCGCGCTTCGGCGAGGCAATGGAGGCGCTCCGCGATGCCGCGCCCGGTTTCGACAGCTGCCTGGCGCGCGCGCAGGAATTCGGACGTCGGCTGGGACGGTGGATCGGGCGGCCGCGCGCGCTCGACCAGGACGAGGAGAACGATCCGCCCGCCGAAGAGGACATCGATGCGCGGTCCATGCCAGAAGACGCGCCCGATCCGACCGCCGACGCGCTGCCGGATCGCAACCACGCGCCACGCAACACGTCGCCCAGCGTCCATTGGTACGAACTCAGTCCGCGCGGTTTCCGCCTGCAGCGCACACCGCTCGACGTGTCCGGCCCGTTGCGCAGCCACCGCGAGCGTTCGCACGCGGCGTGGGTGTTCACGTCGGCGACGCTGTCGGTGGCGGGCGGCTTCGAGCACGTCGCCGAGCGGCTCGGCCTGGTCGATCCGGCCACGCTGCTGCAACCGAGCCCCTTCGACTGGAACGCGCAGGCGCTGTGCTACCTGCCGCCACGCCTGCCGGAACCCATGGCGCGCGACTACACGAGCGCGCTCGTCGATGCATTGGAGCCCGTGCTGCAAGCCTCCGGCGGCCGCGCCTTCGTGCTGTTCGCCTCGCATCGTGCGCTGCGCGAGGCGGCCGAACTGCTGCGCGACGGCCCCTGGCCGCTGTTCGTGCAGGGCGAGGCGCCGCGGCACGTGCTGCTGCAACGCTTCCGCGAGTCGGGCAACGGGGTGCTGCTCGGCGCGGCGAGTTTCCGCGAAGGCGTCGACGTGGTCGGCGAGGCGCTGAGCGTGGTCGTGATCGACAAGCTGCCGTTCGCCGCGCCGGACGATCCGGTGTTCGAGGCGCGCCTGGATGCCGTGCGCCGCCGCGGCGGGAATCCCTTTCGCGACGAGCAGCTGCCGCAGGCGGTGATCGCGCTGAAGCAGGGCGTCGGCCGCCTGATCCGCAGCGAGTCCGACCGCGGCGTGCTGGTGCTGTGCGATCCGCGCCTGACCCGGAAGACCTACGGCAAGGTCTTCCTCGATTCCCTGCCGCCGGTGCCGATCACCCGCCGCATCGACGATGTGCACGCCTTCTTTGCGGCAGAATCCGGACTTTCGTCATCCGGAGAACGCTGATGGACAAGCCCAAGCCCCGCGTGCACGGCATCGGCGGCGTGTTCTTCAAGTCGCGTGACCCGGACGCGCTCTCCGCCTGGTACGAGCGCCATCTCGATTTCCCGGTGACGAAGTGGGGCGGCGCCAAGTTCGACTGGCGTCGTGCCGATACCGGCGCGCCGGCGACGACGGTGTGGTCGCCGTTCCCGGAGGACACGGGCCATTTCACGCCGGGCGACAAGCCCTTCATGCTCAACCTGCGCGTCGACGACCTGGACGGCCTGCTCGCCGCGCTGCGCGCCGAAGGCTGCCGGGTGCTGGACCGGCGCGAAGACGGCGAGTTCGGATCCTTCGGGTACGTCGTCGATCCCGAGGGGCTCGTGCTCGAACTGTGGCAACCGCCGGCCGAAGCGGGCAGCGCGCCTTGAAACTGCTCGCCTTCGAGACCGCCACCGAAGCCTGCTCCGTCGCGCTGTGGCTCGATGGCGAAGTGCGCGAGCGCTTCGAAGTCGCGCCGCGCCGGCATGCGGAGCTGGCGTTGCCGTGGGCGGAGCAGTTGCTCGCCGACGCGGGCATCGCGAAATCGCAGCTCGACGCGATCGCCGTCGGCCGCGGCCCGGGCGCGTTCACCGGCGTGCGCCTGGCGATCGCGCTGGGGCAGGGCATCGCGCTCGCGCTCGACCGGCCGCTGGTGCCGGTGTCGACGCTGGCCGCGCTCGCCTTCGGTGCGCCGGGCGATCGCATGCTCGCCGCGATCGATGCGCGCATGGGCGAGGTGTACCTCGGCGCGTTCGCGCGCGAGGGTGACGGATTGCGCGCGCTGATGCCGGAAACCGTCGTCGCCCCGGATATCGCGTCCGTGCCGGAAGGCAACGGCTGGACGGCGGTCGGCACCGGCTTCGCCGCCGCGCACGCCGCGCTGCAGGGATGCCTGCAGGGCCGGCTCGCGCGCATCGACGTGGCAGCATTGCCGCATGCGAGCGCGGTGGCGTGCCTCGGCGCCGCTGCGGTCGCGCGCGGCGAGGGCCTACCGCCCGAACGCGTCGAGCCGGCCTACCTGCGCGACAACGTCGCGCTCACGTTGGAGCAGCAGCAGGCCCTGCGCGCCGCCAGGTCCGCGCCCTGAGCGCGGCGTTCACCGAAGGCGCAGGAACAGCACCACCACGTAGCCGACGAACGCCGCGAGCGAGACCGCAGCATTCCACAGCTGGTAGCGCGCGCTGCGCACGCCCGCGGCGAGCAGCGACAGTGCGACGAACGCGAGGCGGAACCCGACGTCCGCGTCCATCGGAAGGCCGTGCTCGCGCAGCGCCTGCTCGGCCAGGCTCACCAGCGGCAGCGCCGCGAGGAGGCCGAAGAACCAGGTGCGGTTGTCCTCGAAGTTCGCGCGCAGGTCGGGCGCGTCCTCGTCGCCGAGATCGGGCAGGATGAGGTAGCTCAACAGAAACACGCCGATCGGGATCAGCAGGTACAGCAGGAAGGCGAAGAACGTCCACTGCATCGCCTGCCGCCGCTCGAAGGCGACCCACCACACCTGTACGTCGATCAGGAACAACAGCGCCATCCAGCACAGCGTCGCCGGGTGCATCGCGATTCGGCGGCGCAGCTGGATCAGGCGCGCGGCGCCCGAGAGCAACTGGGTCAGCGCCAGGCCGACGATGATCGAGACCAGCACCGACAGGTATTCGAACGGCGTCATCGTTACTGGTCGTCGCGCAGCGTGCCGCCGGGCAGGAACTGCCAGGTGCGCACGACGTTGAGGATGTCGGGGTCTTCCGCGGTCTTCGGCAGCGGCGGGTAGGGTTCGGCGAGCCGGGCGATGCGCAGCGCGGCCTCGTCGAGCAGCGGGATGTGGCTCGACTGCACGATGTCGGCGCGCTCGACCGAGCCGTCGCGGCGGATGCCGACGTTGATCACCACCACGCCGCCGATGTGGCGGCGACGCGCCTCGTCGGGATAGTTGAGGTTGCCGACCCGTTCGGCGCGGTCCACCCACGCGCGCAGGTACGACGCCCACGCGTATTCCTTCGTGCTCGCCGAGACGAACTTCCGGCTCGGGCGCTTGGCGTAGCGTTCCGAACGCAGGTGGATCTCGGCGGCGAGGCGCGCCATCGCCATGTCGCGGTCGATGCGCTGGCGGCCGGGGGGCAGCGGCTCCGCCTCGACTCGCGGCGTGGCCTGCGGCGTGGCGGCGGGGCCCGCGGTGCTGGTGACCAC
>JABFWF010000135.1 GCA_013362405.1 Lysobacter sp.
GCTGCCGCTGCGGAGGCGCGGGCGCTTGCGCGGGCTGCGGGGATGCGGCGGCGGCGCCCTCGTCGGCTTCCATCAGCGCGACGACGACGCCCTGCGACACCGTGTCGCCCACCTTCACCTTCAGCTCACGCACCACGCCACCGAACGGCGCCGGCACCTCCATCGTCGCCTTGTCGGATTCGAGCGTGACCAGGCCCTGGTCGGCCTTGATGGTGTCGCCGACCGCGACCAGCAGCTCGATCACCGGCACGTCCTCGTGGCCGCCGATGTCCGGGACGCGCGCTTCCTTCAACTCGGCCATGCGAGGGCTCCGACGTGCAGGGGATCGCTATTGTGGCCGCCCGCGACTCCGCGCGCCAACCGGACGCCCGCGCATGGAGGAAGGGCTCCGTCCGAACGCGCCGGTGACCATCCGCGCCGGGGAACGCAGGCGGCAAGAGCAGGATGCATCCCGGACATCGCGCGCCTGTCGCGCCGCGATGGCGTCCATCCCCATCCCGCACCTTCCGGCACCCCGACGACCGGCACCTGCAACCGGGCGCGCGCGCGGCGCATCGTAGGCAATGTACCTGCACCAGGAGATCGCCATGCGCTGCCTGCATCATGTGTTCCTGCGCGGTGGCATCGCCCTGCTCCTGCTGGCTGGTGCCGGCCTCGGCGCGTGGTCGCTCCCCGCCGCGACCTGCCACGCGGCGCGGACCGGCACGCATGCGCCCGCATTGCACGCGCACTGCTGAGCGCTCATTCACGGCGAAGGGCGTGCGCGGCCGCTAGGGTTCGGCCATGCCCGAAGGCCCGTCGATCGTCATCCTCAAGGAGGAAGCGGCGAAGTTCGTCGGCCAGGTCGTGCGCGAGGTCGGTGGCAACAGCCGCCAGGACATCCAGCGCATGGCCGGCCAACGGGTGCGGGCGATCCGCAGCTGGGGCAAGCATTTCCTGGTCCAGTTCGACGGGTTCTCGCTGCGCGTGCACTTCATGCTGTTCGGCCGCTATCGCGTCGACGCGCTGAAGGAGAACGCCAGCCCGCGCCTGAGCCTGCGCTTCGACAACGGCGAACTGAACCTCTACGCCTGCTCGGTGCAGTTCATCGAGGGCGAGCTCGACGACGTGTACGACTGGGGCGGCGACGTGATGGCCGACGCCTGGGATCCGAAGCAGGCGCGCAGTAAGCTCAAGCTGAGGCCGGAGATGCTGGCGGCCGACGCGCTGCTGGAGCAGGACATCTTCGCGGGCGTCGGGAACATCATCAAGAACGAGGTGCTGTGGCGGATCCGCGTGCATCCGGAAAGCACGATCGGCGCCCTGCCGCCGCGCAAGCTCGGCGAACTGATCGCCCAGGCGCGCGAGTACAGCTTCGACTTCCTCGCCTGGAAGAAGGCCTTCGTGCTGAAGAAGCACTACCAGGTGCACACGAGGTCGACCTGCCCGCGCGACGGCCACAGGATCACCTGGCGGAAGCAGCTCGGCGAGAAGCGCCGGCGTGCGTTCTACTGCGACGCGTGCCAGGCGCTGTATCGCGGCGAATCGGACGTCGTGCCGGCCGCAACCATCGAGCGCAGCAAGCCGACGAAAAAGGTGGCCAGCAAGGCCGTCGGCAAAGTCGCCCCGAAGAAGGCGCCTGGGAAGACCGGCGCGAAGAAGGTGGCCACGGTGACGAAGGCGCGCAGGAACCCGGCCGCCGGAAAATCATCGAAACCCGCCGCCAGGACCTCCCGAACCGCGAAATTGGCTACGGATGCTCCGCCTCCACGTGCACGCGCTCGCGACGCAGCAGGTAGAGACCACTCGCGACGATGATCGCGGCGCCGATCCAGGTGATGCGGTCGGGCAGCGTGTGCCACAGCGCCAGGTCGAGCAGCACGCCCCACACCAGCGCGGTGTATTCCAGCGGCGCGAGCAGCGATGCCTCGCCCCGGCGGAATGCGTCGGTGATCGCGTACTGGCCCACCGCGCCGGCGATGCCGACGCCTGCGACCAGCCACAGGTGCTCCGCGCGCAGCGGCACCCAGTGCGGCCACGCCAGCCCCCCGGCGCCCAGCGCCATCAGCGCGAGCAGCCATACCACCATCGCCTGGTTGCTGTCCGTGCGCGCGAGCCAGCGCACGGTGATCGCGCTCATCGCGTACATCAGCGCGGCCAGCAGGACGGCGAGCGCCGCGGTGCTGAGCAGTCCGTTGCCGCTCGGGCGGAGCAGCACGATCACGCCGACCAGGCCGATCACGATCGCGGCCCAGCGCCGCGGCCCGACGCGCTCGCCGAGCAGCGGGCCGGACAGCGCGGTGATCAGCAACGGCGCGACGAAGAAGATCGAATAGGCATTCGCCAGCGGCAGCGTGCGCAACGCGTACACGAACGCCGCCATCATCGCGATGCCCATGCCCGCGCGCAGCAGGTGCAACGTCCACCGCACGGGGCGCAGCGACCGCGGGCCGCCACTCGACAACGCCCACGCCAACACCCACGGCAGCGACGCCGCGCCGCGCAGCGCGGCGACCTGGAACGGCGGGTAGTGCGCCGACAGCAGCTTCAGCCCTGCATCCATCAGCGAGAAGGTGGCGACGGCGACCAGCATCGTCGCCATCGCGCGCAGCTGGCGCAGGCGCAACGCGCCGGCAACATCGGACGAGGTCGGGGAAGGCGAGGCGTGGTTCACGCCGCCACCCTGCCCGGTCCGCGCGGCGCCGGCAACCGGCGCCGCGGGATGGCGCGCGCCGGAGCGCGCGCCAAGGGTCAGAACGCGTACGTGTAGTTCACGCCGCCGCCCCACGCGGGGCTGCCGTCGGACAGGCCGGCGGTGGCGTACGCCTGCAGCTTGCCGCCGCTGCCCACGCCCATCGCGTAGAAGCCGGTGAGTTCGCTGCGATCGGTCGCCCCGGTCGCCGCCGCCTGCCGCCACTCGTACATCGCGCCGACGCTGTCGCCGCGGTCGAGCTTCCAGCTCGCGCCGACGTTGGCGTTCGCCACGCTGTTGACGTCGATGTAGTCCGACTTGCCGAGTACGGTGTAGCCGGCACCGCCGAAGGCGGTGGCGCGGCCGAACGCGCGGTACAGGTCGAGCGCGACGCCATAGTCGTTGGCGCCCGTGCCCAGGCCCTTGTCCTCGTCGGCGGTGGCGATCTTGGCGTTGGCGGTGACATCGATGCCCAGCGGCGTGCCGGTGTCGAAGCTGTAGGTACCGGACAGGCGCAGGTCGCCGATGCCGGACGCGGTGCCGGTGTCGGCTGCGGTGGCGGCGGCGCCGCCCTTGCCGCGACCGCGGCCATGCGGGTTGGTGTTGACCACGTCGCCGAGGCCCGGCACGACGTTGGCGTTGCCGGACACGCGCATCCACGGCAGCGAGGCCTTCCACGTCCACGGCCCGTCCGCGTATTTCGCGGTGAACGGAACCGAGAAGATGTCGGTGGTGGTGCTGGTGCCGTAATCGCCGCTGCTGTAGTCCACGCCGACGCCGAGGGACAGGCCGTCAGCCGCTTGGGCGCCGCCGAAGGCGAGCAGCAGCGCACAGCCGGTTGCAATGCGTTTCATCGAATCTCCTGTAGGAAAACGGAGGGCGCTGCGTGCGCGCCCCCCGGGGAACGGAATGGAATCAATGCTCAGGGATGGCCCGGGCGTTCCGGCTTCTGCGGCAGCTCCGGCTTGTCGGGCTTGGCCGGATGGTCGGGCTTGTCGGGCTTCACCGGGTGATCGGGCTTGGCCGGGTGGTCGGCGCCCGCGTGCGCGTGGTCGTGCTGCGTGCCGGCCGACTTGTCGTTTCCGGAGCGCACCAGCTCGCCGATGTTGAGGCCGAACGACTTGGCGATCTGGCCCCAGCCAGCACCCTTGGCGCGCATCGCGAGGATGCCGCCGCTGGTGGTGGTGGTCGTGGTGCCGTTGGTCGCCGTCGTCGTGGTGGTCGTGCCGGTCAGCGCCGCCTGCAGGGACGGATACGCACCCGATTTCACCAGCGCCTGCGCCATGGCCAGGGTGATGTTGATCTCGCCGTAGCCCATCGGCTTGGCCGGATTGGCGACGGACGACTGCACTGTGCTGGTGGTGGTCTTGCCGGTCGCGTCGGTGGTGGTGACCTGCTGCGAGGCCGTGAACGAGGTGCCGGTGCGCAGGGCGTGGATCAGGTCGGTGGCCGCCTGCGTCGAACCGGCGGCCGTGGCGTAACGGTCGACCAGCTTGGACTGGGGCACCGTCGCCTCGGCGACGAGCTTCTGGTCGGTGGGGGTGTCCTGTGCACGCGCGACGAAGGTGGTCGACAGCGCGAGCGACAGGGCTGCGGAAAGCAACAGGGGCTTTGCGTTCATGGCAGTCCTAGACAGGGGAACAGGGACGGGAAAGGGAAACCGCCGGGGGAAGCGGCCGTGGGATGCTCGCGGGCGCCACGGTTTTCGG
This sequence comes from Lysobacter sp., assembly GCA_013362405.1. Taxonomy (GTDB): domain Bacteria; phylum Pseudomonadota; class Gammaproteobacteria; order Xanthomonadales; family Xanthomonadaceae; genus JABFWF01. The sequence continues at coordinate 4,381 of JABFWF010000135.1, forward strand.
CAATCGCCCGCGCGCGCCTCCGTTCAGCCGGAATTCCGTCTGCCGGCGCGCACGAACGTGACCGCGAGCACGGTTCTTCGGACGTACCGCCGCAGGCACAATGGCACCCGCTCCCGGAAAACCGCCGCCATGTTCGCCACGCTCCTTGCCCTGGCGCTCGCTGCGTCCGTGCCGCCCGCCGACGAAGCCGCGGCGCATTGACGATGGATGCGACCGATCGCGACGAGCCCATCGCCGCCACGCGCCGCTGGCTGGAGCGCGCGGTGATCGGGCTCAACCTGTGCCCGTTCGCCAAGGCGGTGTACGTCAAGGAGCAGGTGCGCTTCGTCCTCAGCGTGGCGACGACGCCGGAGGCGCTGCTCGACGACCTGGCGCGCGAATCGCTGCTGCTGCGCGACACGCGCGCCGGCGACATCGACACCACGCTGCTGGTGCATCCGCACGTGCTGCGGGACTTCCTCGACTACAACGACTTCCTCGACGCTGCCGACAGGCTCGTCGCAAGACTCGGCCTCGAAGGCGTCCTGCAGGTGGCGAGCTTCCATCCCGACTATCGCTTCGCCGGCACCGCGCAGGACGACATCGCCAACTACACCAACCGCGCGCCGTATCCCACCCTGCACCTGCTGCGCGAGGAGAGCGTCAGCCGGGCGGTGGCGGCCTTCCCGGATCCGGACGCGATCGTCGAGCGCAACATCGCGACGCTCGACAGGCTGGGGCGGGAGGGCTGGCGCAAGCTGTTCCCGTAGGCGCGGCCGGCAGCCGCCAATGGACAGCCGCGAAAAGCTCGCGGCTACAAGCCGCTCCTACGCGGGCGGCGGCGGCGCGAACAGCCGCGCGCGGTCGTTGTCATCGAGCAATCGCCATTCGCCCGGGCCGAGGGTATCGAGCCCGAGTCCGCCGATGCGCGGGCGGTGCAGCGTTTCGACATGGTTGCCGACCGCGGCGAACATCCGTCGCACCTGGTGGTAGCGGCCTTCGATCAGGGTGAGCCGCGCGTGTCGCGCGTCCAGTACCTCCAGCGAGGCGGGCGCCAGCGGTTCGCGCTCTGCTTCCAGCATCAGCGTGCCGCTGGCGAACAGCGCCGCCTCGTCGCCGCGCAGGTCGCGCGCGAGCGTCGCCTCGTACACCTTCGGCAGATGGGTTTTCGGCGCGATGATCCGGTGCAGCAGCGCACCGTCGTCGGTCATCAGCAGGAGGCCGCTGGTGTCGCGATCGAGCCGGCCCACGGTGGACAGCAGCGGCTTGCGCCGGCGGAAGCGCGTCGGCAGCAGGTCATAGACGATGCGGCCGGGGTCGCTGGTGGAGCAGGTATACCCAAGCGGCTTGTGCAGCATCAGCAGCAGGCCGGAAGCGGGATCGAGCGGGTCGCCGTCGATGCGGATGTCGGCGTGCGCGACGTCGTCGTCGGCGTACAGCACCTCGCCGGCGGCATCGGTGACGCGACCTTCGCGGAACAGGTGCGCGACGTCCTTGCGGCTGCCATAGCCGAGGTTGGCGATGCGCTTGACCAGCTTCATGGCGCCACCCGCTTCATGCGCCACGTACCGCTTCGACCACCTTGAAGCCATCGGCCTGCGCGACGGTGCGCACGCCGGCGAAATGCGCGCCGAGCGCGCCTTCGTACGGCAGGTGGCGGTTGGCGACCAGCCACAGCCGCCCGCGCGGCGCCAATGCCTGCGCGGCAGCGGCGATGAAACGCTGGCCGAGCTCGGGGCGGTCCGCGCGATCCTGCGCGTGGAAGGGCGGATTGCTGACGATGACGTCGTAGCGGCGCGGCAGGCCGGTGGTGACGTCGTGCCAGTGGAAGCCGAGCGCCGCACGCTGCGCATGCGACGCGAGGTTGTCGCGCGCGAGGGCGAGCGCGCGCGCATCCGCTTCGTACAGGTCGAGCGCGTGGATGCCGGGACAGCGCTCGAGCAGCACCGCGGCGAGGTAGCCCCAGCCCGCGCCGAGGTCGGCGGCGACGCCGGCGAGGCCGGCCGGCAGGTGCTGCGCGAGCAGCGCCGAGCCTGCATCGATGCGATCCCAGGCGAACACGCCGGGACGGCTCAGCCAGCGGCCGGGCGGCAGGCGCGGATCGGCGATCGGGCGTGGCGCATCCAGTGCGCGCCATCCGGCGGCGAGCGCGGGCTCGGCGACGGCGTGCAGGGGCGCGCTCCAGTACACGCGGCAGTGGTGCTTGGACAGCACCTGGAGCGGCCCGGCCAGGCGCGCGAAGTCCGCCTGCCCGCTCTTCGCGCCCTCGTCGTTGGGCTGGCTGACGACGACCACGCCACCGGGCGCGACGCGCGCGAGCGCACGCGCCATCCACGCGCGCGCTTCGCTACGCTGGCGCGGCGGCAACAGCAGGACCAGCGGCCAGCGATGGCCGTCGTCTTCCTCGTCGGCATCGCGCAACGCCAAGCCGGCGTGCGCGAGTGCGTCGGCCTGCGGCTTGAACGGCTGCACGCAGGCAAGGCCGGGATGTGGCGCCGCATGCAGCGCGACGCCGTCGCGCGCGCGCAGGAAAAGCGCCCCCGCGCGCGGCCAGGCGAGGCGGCCTTCGGCGAAGGGCAGCAGCAGTGCGTCGAGCGCGGGATCGGCATGGGGCATGGCGCGATTTTACGGATGAATGCCGCGTTGGCCGCGACGCTTCGCCGCACCGTTCGACAGTTCGCTATTCCACGCGGGAAGAACGTGTTCCGGATGTCCGCGCAGGGCAGGCGATGCGCCGCACTCCGGACGCGGCGGATCAAAAGCCGCCCATCCTGCGTTCACTCACCGCTGACGCCCGCTTGACCCGCATCCGTCCACCCTGTGCGGGTCTACCGGAGGAGCGATCACATGCGCGCATTGTTCGTGGGTGGGCTGGTCGACAACAGCGAGCTGGACTTCGACGACGGCGTGCCGCCGCTGCACTACCCGGAGAACACCGGCACCGGCCAGTCGCGCTACCGGCTCTACCAGCTGGGGCGCCAGGACGACGACACCATCGCCTACGCGGTGTACGCCGCGCCCGACCTCGCCGAGGAAGTGGTCGACCGCATCATCGGCGAGCGCGATTATCCGCGCCGCTTCGAAGCGACGCCGACGTCGCCGACGTGACGCCGCGTCTCCATGGGCTGCCGCGCGGAAGCGTTCCGCCGCCGCCATGCTTCATGCTGCCTGCGGGAGCGACGTAAGCCGCGACCGAACGTGCGGCCGCGACCTGCTTCGCTCCTGCCGATGGACGCGCGCCGCCAGGAAAGCCTCGCGAGCCGTTGCTGCAAGGAAATCACGGCACCGGCGTCGGCGCGTTCGGGTCGGGCGGCGCGATGCGGGTGCTGGGCTCGGGCGGTGACGGGTCCGGCAGGTGGGTCACGCCGTCGATGTCGTCCAGCCAGAAGGAGTAGCGACCGCCATCATGGCGGCGGCCATCGTCGAGGATGGTGTCGAGGTCGAGCACGCCGTTGAGGCCCTCGCGGCCTTCCGGATCGAAGAACGCCTGCACGGTCGGCATCTGGGTGACGGTGCCGGTGAGTTCGCGGCCGTCGACGAGGCGCAACTGCACGCGCTCGTTCTGCGGCAACTGCAGGGCGATCGCCTCGAGCCGGGCGACCTCGTCGTTGCGCGTGTACACCCTGGGCGCGACCCGGGTCATGGCGTCACCTTTCGCGGGGGCTCGAGCGCACGCTAACCGCGCAGCCGGCAAGCACCGGTGAAGTCAGCGCGCGGGCACCAGTCGCCAGACCGTGCCGCCGACGTCGTCGGCCACCAGCACCGCGCCGTCGCGCGCCACCGCGACGCCGACCGGGCGGCCACGCGCATGCCCCTGCGTGTCGAGGAAACCGGTCAGCACGTCCTCGGGCAGGCCGCTGGGTTGCCCGTTCGCGAAGGGCACGAACACGACGCGGTAGCCGCTGAACGGACGCCGGTTCCAGGAACCGTGCTGGCCGACGAAGGCGCCGCCGCGATAGCGCGCAGGCAATCGCGAGCCGGTGTAGAAGGCGAGCCCGAGCGAGGAGGTGTGCGGACCGAGCGCGTAATCGGGCACGACCGCGCGGGCGGCCAGATCCGGGCGAGGCGGTTGTGGTCGCGTGTCGACGTGCTGGCCGTACCAGCTGTACGGCCAACCGTAGAACGCGCCGTCGCGGACGGCGGTCATGTAGTCGGGCACGAGGTCGCTGCCGAGCTCGTCGCGCTCGTTCACCGAGGCCCACAGCGCGCCGCTGTCGGGCTGCCAGTCCATGCCGACGGGGTTGCGCATGCCGGAGGCGAACACGCGGTGCGCGCCGGTCGCCGGATCGATTTCCCAGATGGCCGCACGCCCGTCTTCCGCGGCGATGCCGTTCTCGCCGACGTTGCTGTTGGAGCCGACGCTGACGTACAGCCGCCTGCCGTCGCGGCTGGCGACCACATTCTTGGTCCAGTGATGGTTGATCGGTCCACCCGGCAGCGCGGTCACCTGCACGGGCGCCGCATCGATGCGCGTTGCACCGTCGCGGTAGGGCACCTTGACCAGCGCGTCGGCGTTGGCGATGTACAGCGTGCCACCGGCGAGCGCGATGCCGAAGGGCGAATGCAGGCCGTCGAGGAACACGCTGCGCGTCTCCGCCACGCCATCGCCATCGGCATCGCGCAGCAGGGTGATGCGGTCGGCGCTCGGGTGGCCGGAGCCCACCCGCCGCATGAGCAGGTGCATCACCTTGGCCTTGACGCCGCGCGCGTCGCCCGGACGCTCCGGCGCATCCGTTTCGGCGACCAGCACGTCGCCGTCGGGCAACACGTGCAGCCAGCGCGGGTGGTCCAGGCCGCGGGCGAAGGCCTGCACGGAAAAGCCGGGCGCGGGCGTGGGCATCGCCCCCGGCGGCCAGCCGGTGGCGGTCGCCAGGTGCACCGTGGGAATGAGCGCGTGCACCGGCGGCGGCAGGATCGGCGTGGGTCCGCTGCCGTCGCGCACGCTCAGGCGCGCCGATTCGCCGCAGCCGGCGACCGCCAGCATGCCCGCCAGGAACGGCATCGCCAGGCCAGCGCGACCCACCATCGCCGATCTCCCGTCACGCAGGGACTACAGCATGGCGGGGCCCGCGTGAGGGGGCCGCGAGGTCGTCAGCGCTCGTGGGCGCCGCGCCGGCCCAGCTGACCCATCGCCCACGACAGCCCCAGGCAGGCGGCGATCGCCAGCCCCCACGGCAACGCGACGCCCAGCAGCCGTGGTGACGGCAACAGCGCCGTGCTCGCGCGCCACCAGTCGGCGCCCCAGGCCATCGCGGCCGCGACGCCGGCGAAGGCGAGCAG
>JABFWF010000251.1 GCA_013362405.1 Lysobacter sp.
GTGCACGTCATGCCCCGCCGCGTCCAGCGACTGCGCCAGCGGTTGCAGGATCGGCAGGGCGTAGCGCTCGGTGGCGAACAGCAGGTAATCGGCCATCAGCGGTCCGGTGGTGGAAGCGAAGGGGACGCGGGGCGTCGCCAGGCGATTATCGCGTCGGCCACGCCCGGCCGGCCACCGTGACGCACGCGCGGCTGCGCGGCGAATACCGCCTGCAGGCGCGTGCGGAAGGCGCGATCGTTCTCGAGGAAGCGCGCACGCGCCGCTTCGCCGAGGCGCGCGCACGCCGCCTCGTCCATCGCCAGCACCTGCATCACGGCCGCTTCCACGGCCTCGACGTCGACGTGGTGGCGGACATCCAGGCCCAGGCGCTCGCCGGGCCTGCAGGGCAACAACAGCCCGCACGCCGGCCCGACCAGCTCGTTCATCGGCGCCGCGTCGGTGGTGATCACCACCGCCTCCACGCTCATCGCCTCGGCGATGTAATGGCCGTAACCCTCCGCTTCGGAGGGACACAGGTGGAACCGGTGCGCGTTCTGCAACCGGCGCAGCTCGTCGTCGTCGAGGTGGCCGACGCGGTGGTCGACATTCGCGGCCGACACGCGCAGGCGCGCCTTGCGCGCGCACTGGACGACGGTCAGGCGCGGCCATTCCGGGTGGCGGCGCCACGCTTCCAGCACGACCTGCGTGCCCTTGGCCGAACTGCGACCGGCCAGATGGAAGAACGCCCGCTCGCGCGGCACGGCGCGATCGAGGCGATCGGCGCTGGTGAAGCCGGTATACGTCGTGGCGCAACCCAGGCGCTGGAAGATCTCGACTGCGTGGCGGGACTTGCACAGCACCCGATCGAAGCGCGGCAGCAGCGCGGTCCACGACGGCCGGAACCATTCGGGATTGGGCATCAGCAGGTTGCTGCGCGCCGTCGCGAGGACAGGTTCGTAGATCCGCTCGACCGACAGCTGCGCATCCACGGGCCCCGCCAGGCGCGTGGCCAGGCAGAGGCGCCACTGCGCCAGGCGGTTTCGCAGGCGGCCGTTGCCGAGCCCGACCGTCGCCACCTCGTGGCCGTGGCGCAGGACATCGCCGATCAGACGCAGGTCGCGACTCAGGCCGGCGCCGTTGTCGCGGGTGATCACGCGCAGCTTCCCCAAGCTCGCCCCCCGGCTCTATCCCCGGGTCCATTCATCGGCAGCCCGGGGTTCCATCCCCGGCCCCATTCTGCGTGGAACGCGCGGCCTTGCAAGCGGCCTGCGACCGTCGCGGATCGGGACCGTGAAGGCGCTCACGACTTGTGGCGAGGGGTTGCCGGCTGCACGATGACGCCCACTGGAACCCGGACCGCCGCCATCAACGCTTCGCCCGCCCCCGCAGACGCACGCCACGACGCACCGGCGCTGTCGGCCTGCATCATCGCGTTCAACGAAGCCGACCGCATCGCCGACTGCATCGCCTCGCTCGCCTTCTGCGACGAGGTGGTGGTCGTCGACTCGCATTCCACCGACGACACGGCCCGCATCGCCGCGGAGCTCGGCGCGCGCGTGATCCAGCGCCCGTTCGACGGCTTCCGCAGCCAGAAGCAGTTCGCCATCGAACAGGCCGCGCACGACTGGGTGCTGTGCCTGGACGCCGACGAGCGCGTGGGCGACGCGCTGCGCACCGCGATCGAAGCCGAACGCGCCCGCGGTTTCGACGGCGCGGCGGGGTACCGGTTCGCGCGGCTGAGCGAGTATTTCGGCAAGTTCCTGCGCCACGGCAACGCATACCCGGACCGCGTGCTGCGGTTGTTCGACCGGCGCCGCGGCGGCTGGCGCGGCAAGCGCGAAGTGCACGAAGCGGCGAGCGTCGACGGTCCGGTGCGCACGCTGCCGGGCGACCTGATCCATTACCCGTACCGCTCGCTGCAGGCGCAGCTGCAGAAAACGCAGCGCTACGCGCGCATGATGGCCGAGCACGACTTCGCGCGCGGCAAGCGCGCGACGCTGGGCAAGCTGGTGCTCTCGCCGGCGTGGCGCTTCTGGCGCGGCTACCTGTTCCGCGGCGGCTTCCTCGACGGCTGGCACGGCCTGGTCTACGCCTACGTCCGCGCGAACTACGTGCGACAGAAAACCATCATGTTGTGGCTGTTGCAGAACGGCCGTCCGATTACCGATCCGAACCCATGAACGCCTCACAGACTCCGCGCGTCAGCGTCGTCATCTCCACCTACAACTGGCCGCAGGCGCTGGAGCTTGCGCTGGAAGCGCTGGCGCGCCAGACGATGCTGCCGCATGAAGTGATCGTGGCCGACGACGGTTCGCGGGACGACACGCGCGCGATGCTCGAGCGCCTCGCGCGCGACTACCCCGTGCCGCTGCGGCACAGCTGGATCGAGGACAAAGGCTTTCGCCTGGCGCTGGCGCGCAATCGCGCCATCGCCGCGACGACGGGCGACTACGTGCTGATCCTCGACGGCGACATGCTCCCGCATCCGAAGTTCGTCGAGGACCAGGTGCGCGCCGCCGAGCGCGGCAGCTTCGTGCAGGGCATGC
>JABFWF010000011.1 GCA_013362405.1 Lysobacter sp.
ACGACCAGCACCAGGCGCGCGCCGTGCAGCGCCTCGGCGAGGTCGGTGGTCGCGCGCATGCCCTCCGGCAACGCGGTGCCGGGCAGGTAGCGCGGGTTCTCGTGGCGGGTGTTGATCGCGTCGCGGGTGGCCGCGTCGCGGCCCCACAGCGCGACGCGATGGCCGTGGCGGGCGATCAGGGCGGCGAGCGCGGTTCCCCACGAGCCCGCGCCGAGCACGGCGATGGGCGCGTCCACGGCGTTGCCGGCGGACATGCCGGGCTCAGGCGTTGCCGACGGCTTCCGTATCGGCCAGGCCGCCCTGCTGGGCGCGCTGGCGCAGGCCTTCGGCGTACAACGCGTCGAAGTTGATCGGCTGCAGCAGGAAGGGCGGGAAGCCGCCGGCCGAAATGAGGTCGCTGACCGCCTGGCGCGCGTAGGGGTACAGGACGTTCGGGCAATGCGTGCCGAGCATCGCGTCCAGGGTCTGGTCGTCGAAGCCGGTCAGGCCGAACACGCCCGCCTGCTGCACTTCGGCGAGATAGGCGGTCTTGTCGGCCACGGTGCAGGTCAGGGTTACGCCGAGCACGACCTCGAACGCGGTCTCGTTGAGCCGCTGCACGCGCTGGTTGAGGTTCATCTGCAGCTGCGGCTGGCCGGCTTCGTTGAACACCTGCGGGGTGCCCGGCGCCTCGAACGACACGTCCTTGATGTAGACCTTCTCGACGGTGAAGGCGGGGCCGGCGGCCTGCTCGGCGCCGTTGAGGGTGTCGTCGGACATGGTGAGGCTCCGGAATGCGGCAAAGAAGAGGGATTATGGCACGGCGTCGCGGGCCGCCCCGTCAGGTGCGGCCGCCGCCACACGCCTGCAAGGGTCAGCCGCGCCCGCGCGCCAGTGGCAGGTCGGCCTGCTGCCAGGCCTGGATGCCGCCGTCGAGCACGTAGACGTGTTCGAAGCCCGCCTTCTTCAGTCGCTTCGCCGCATCACCCGCGGCATTGCCGGCCTTGCACACCAGCACCACCGGCAGCGCGCGCGCGGCGGTGAGCTGCTTGTTCTCCGGATCGAACTGGCTCGGCAGCACGTTCTTCGAGCCCGGGATGTGGCCTTTCTCGAAATCCGCGATCGGCCGCAGGTCGACCACCAGCGCATTGTCGCGGTTGACCAGCGCGGTCAGCCCCGCCGGGGCGATGCGCCTGTAGCCGGTGAACAGCCCGGAGACTTCGTTGCCGAGGATGGCCAGGGTCAGGCCGGCGAAGGCCAGCGAGAGGTAGGGATGGTTGCCGGCGAAGGCCTGCAGTTCGGAAAAGGTCACGACGGAGGTCTGTAGACGCGCGGCGGCGCCGCGCGGAAGCCGGAATTGTCGCCGCTCGCGCCGGGCGAGGCAAAAACCCGCAGCGTGGGCCTACTGCGGCCAGAGGTCCGGCAGGCCGCTGGTGACCCACCAGGTCTTGGCCGCCGGGTCGTAGCGCCAGGTCTCGGTGTAGCGCACCTGCCGCTCGACCAGCGTGTTGCGGTTGACCACGCCGATCAGCACCTCGCGCCTCGCCGTGTCGTCGTGCACCTCCGCGCCGAGGTCGCGGTACTCGGAGATCTGCACCTGCTTGTACCGCGCGAACTCGAGGTCGCTGACCGGATGCGCCGCGCGCAGCTTGGGGTCGAGCAGGTTGGCAGCGCCCTCGAAGTCGCCCCAACGGATCGCCGCCGACCACGCGTACTGCGCTCGCAGCAGCGCGCTGCCGCGCTCGATCCCGGTCGCGCAGCCGGCGAGCAGCAGCAATGCCGCCAGCAGCGGCAGGCAGGTCTTCCACACGCGCATCGCCCTCTCCCCGGATGGTCGCCGCGCCATCCTACCCTTTGGCGACGGCGACGAAACGCGCATGCGCCTGCGCGGCGACGACGCCGTCGGGCAGGCGCACGCGTGCGACCAGCGCGACCCGCATGCGGCCGCGGCCGCGCAGGTCGGCGAGGGCGGCGTCCCAGTCGACGCCCTCGTCCAGTTCGGCTTCGGCGGCGAGGTCGGCGAACAGCGGCTGCAGGTAGCGCACTTCGCTGTCGGCGACGAAGACGTCCGCGTCGATGCCCGCGTCGTGCAGGCGCAGCGTGACCAGGCCCCAGCCGGCCAGCGTCATCAGCGACACCAGGCTGCCGCCGAACGCGCAGCCCTTGTCGTTGACGTGGCGCGCCAGCGGCGCATGCAGGCGCAGCCGCGCGCCGTCGTAACCAGCGACGGCGAGGCCCATCGTCGCCACCGGCGGCATCGCCTGGTAGTGCGCATCGAGCGCGGCGAGGGCGTCGGCCAGGTCATGGGCGTGCGCCATTGGCTATCCTTCCGGCATGTCGCGAACGAGCGCCGGATGCTACGTCATCTCCCTGCGTCCGGCCGGCCAGCACGCCGCCGTGCGGCGCGCGGCGGCGGCGCACGGGCTGCGCACGATCGCGCTGTCGCCATGGCGCATCGCGGTGCAGGACGACGCCGCGACCCGACGCGCGCTGCGCGAGGTGCTCGCGGCCGATGTCGTCATCGCCACCAGTC
>JABFWF010000278.1 GCA_013362405.1 Lysobacter sp.
GCGGCCGCGCGACGCTCCGGGCTGGCCTCGCCCGACGCCTTCCGCAAGGCCGGGATGGACGCGAGCCTGCGCCGCATCGGCCCGTTCGCCGCCGCCTTCAAGGAGGCGCTGGCGGGCTACGGCCTGGACCTCGACACCGACCTCGCCAGCCTGCACGCGACCCTCCTGCAGCAAACCGGCGACACCGCGCGCGTGCGCATGCACTACCGCTTCGCGGGCGCCGACATCGACACCGTCGTGCCACTGCAACGCATCGACGGCCGCTGGTACCTGAGCGACCTGCTCCGCCACGCGGAGACGGCGGCAAGCCTCCGGCCGACCGCGACGCTGGCCAGCCGGACAGCGCAGGAAGCCATGCCGGCGACGAACTGACGCGATCCGGCCCAACGCCGCACAGGATGCGGCTGCAGCCGCACACGTCCGCCGTGGTGGACGCTGCCTCCCAGCGGTAGCTGGCCGCCCCGAACCCCAGCGCCTTCCCGGCTTCGACGCGCAGGCGATAATCCCCCGATGCCGACCCAGCCCACCCTGCCGTTCGCCGACCCGCCGGAGCCGGCCCGTCCCGCGCCCGCGGAGGGCACGCCCGCCCCGGGCCAGCCACATGCCGACCCGATGGCGGAGTTCGCCGAGGCGTCGGGTGTCACGGGATCGCCTGCGGCGGCGGCCGACGATGCAGTGCCCGGGCCGGCGCAGGCGGAGCTCCCGGTCGGCACGCCGCCCGGGCCGGCTTCTTCCACGACGCCGCCCGCCGCGCGCCGCCCATGGTGGGCCCGCCTGCTCGGCAATCTGCTCGAACCCTGGATCGGCCTGAACATCGAGCCGCAGCATCCGGCCACGCTGCTCGGTGGCCGGTCGATCTGCTACGTGCTCGAGGACTACGGCCTGTCGAACGCGCTGATCCTCGAGCGCGCGTGCCGCGAAGCCGGCCTGCCTTCGCCGCTGCGCCCGCTGCCGGGCGACCCGCTCGGCCGCAAGCGCGCCTACGTCGCGCTGTCGCGGCGCAACGCCGGCAGCACGGTCGAACTCGCCACGAATCTCGCCACCGGCAAGGGCCCCCCGCCGCCCAGGCGCCATTCCGACTCGCTCGCCCGCCTGCTGGACGCGCACCGCGCCGATCCCGCGCTCGACGTGCAGCTGGTGCCGGTGTCGATCTTCGTCGGCCGCGCGCCGGACAAGCAGAGCGGCTGGTTCTCGGTGCTGTTCTCCGAGAACTGGACGCTGGTCGGCCGCTTCCGCCGCCTGCTCGCAATCCTGCTCAACGGCCGCAACACGCTGGTGCAGTTCGCGCCGCCCGTCGCGGTGCGCGACATCCTCGCCGAAGACCTGCCGCCCGAGCGCACGGTGCGCAAGCTCTCGCGCCTGCTGCGCACGCACTTCCACCGCATCCGCGAGGCGGTGATCGGGCCGGACCTGTCGACGCGGCGCCTGCTGGTCGACAAGGTGCTGGCCGCCACGGCGGTGAAGGACGCCATCGCCGACCAGGCGCGGCGCGACAACAGTTCGCCGGAAGAGGCGTGGAAGAAGGCGCACGGCTACGCCTACGAGATCGCCGCCGACTATTCGCACCCGGTGGTGCGCTCGGCCTCCTTCCTGCTCACGCCGGTGTGGAACCGCATCTACCGCGGCGTGCTGGTGCACCACCTCGACACGCTCAAGCATGCCGCGCCCGGGCACGAAGTGGTCTACGTGCCCAGCCACCGCAGCCACATGGACTACCTGCTGCTGAGCTACCTGCTGTACACGCACGGCATCGTGCCGCCGCACATCTTCGCCGGCATCAACCTCAACCTGCCGGTGATCGGCACCTTGTTGAGGAAAGGCGGCGCGTTCTTCGCCCGCCGCAGCTTCCGCGGCAACGCGCTGTACTCGGCGGTGTTCCGCGAATACATGGCGCAGCTGGTGGCCGGCGGCTACTCGATCGAATACTTCATCGAAGGCGGGCGCTCGCGCACCGGCCGCCTGCTGCAGCCCAAGGGCGGCTCGCTGGCGATGACGGTGCGCGCCTACCTGCGCCAGCCCACGCGCCCGGTGCTGTTCCAGCCGATCTACATCGGCTACGAGAAGCTGATGGAGGGCAACAGCTATCGCGACGAGCTCTCCGGCAAGCCGAAGCAGAAGGAATCGATCCTCGGCCTGCTGTTCGGCATCCCGAAGGTGCTGCGCAGCAACTACGGCCAGGTGGTGGTGAATTTCGGCGAGCCCATCCAGCTCGGCGACATGCTCGCCACCCACGCGCCGGACTGGCAGGGCCAGCCCGTGCAGGAAGAGGAAAAGCCGGCGTGGCTGGCGGAGACGGTGGACGCGCTCGCGCAGCGCATCAACGTCCACATCAACCGCGCCGCCGACGTCAACCCGGTCAACCTGCTCGCGCTGGCGCTGCTGTCCACGCCCAAACATGCGATGGGCGAGGCGGACCTGCTCGCGCAGATCGCGCTGTCGAAGACGCTCCTGTCGGAGGTGCCCTACGGCGAGCGCGTCACCGTCACCCCGCACACGCCCGGGCAGATCGTGGCTCACGGCGAGGAGATCGGCATGCTCACGCGCATCGCCCACCCGCTCGGCGACGTGCTGAGCGTGGAGGGCGACACCGCGGTGCTGCTGAGCTACTTCCGCAACAACGTGCTGCACCTGTTCACGGCGTCCGCGTGGATCGCCAGCTGCTTCCAGCACAACCGGCGGATGGCGCGCCCCACGCTGCTGCGCCTGGGCCGGATCATGTATCCGTTCCTGCAGGCCGAGCTGTTCCTGCCGTGGACGCAGGACGAGTTCGCCGCGCGCATTGAACGCACCATCGACGTGTTCGTCCGCGAGGGCCTGTTGCAGGAGGTCAGCGACGAGGAAGGCGGGATCCTCGCGCGGCGCTCGGCGCAGACCGACGAGGTGTTCCGCCTGCGCGCGATCGGCCATGCGTTGCAGCAGGCGTTCGAGCGCTACTACATCGCGATCTCGGTGCTGGCCAAGAACGGCCCGGGCACGCTCGGCGCCGGCGAGCTCGAGAGCATGTGCCACCTCGCCGCGCAGCGCCTCTCGCTGCTGTACGCGCCCGCCGCGCCGGAGTTCTTCGACAAGGCGCTGTTCCGCGGCTTCATCCAGAAGCTGCGGGAGCTCCGGCTGGTCTGGCCCGACGAGAACAGCAAGCTGGTGTTCGACGGGCGCCTCGCCGCGCTGGCGCAGGACGCGGAAGTGATCCTCGGCCGCGAACTGCGACACACGATCGAGAAGGTCAGCCCGGAGGCGGCCGCGAAGGCCGAGTAGCGCAGGCTTCAACCGCCGCGGCCGCCACGGACACGGCAGGATGACCTCGTCCCGCGCCGGTTCGTCCGGGATCAGCGCCCACCGGATGGCCTGCTCATGCAGGCTCGTCCGGAATCAAGGCACTTTCCAGGCGCGCGATGCAGTCCTTCAGCTGCAGCTTGTGCTTCTTCATCCGTCGCAGCGCGAGCTCGTCGGCCGCGGGCTCGTCCTGAAAGCGCGCGATCTCCGCATCCAGCACGCGGTGCTCCTGGCGCAATTCGGCCAGGCGCAATGCCAGGCGCGCAAGCTCGGCGGGATCGACGGTGTGGTTCATGCGCCGAGCGTAACCGCGACCTGCGGCAACGTCATGACGGGCAGCGACGGTAGAATGGCCGACCCCCGCTTTCCACATGCATGCCCGCACGCCCCGCATGGACCTCACGCTGCCCCTCGCCGAGCCGTTGCCACGCGCGCGCAAGCACGCGCACGAGCTGCAGCGGCTGGCCAAGCGCCTGCGCCACCAGGTCGGTCGCGCGATCGCCGACTTCGGCATGATCGAGGAGGGCGACAAGGTGATGGTGTGCCTGTCCGGCGGCAAGGACAGCTACACCCTGCTGGACATCCTGCTGCAGCTGCAGAAAAGGGCGCCGGTGCGGTTCGAGCTGATGGCGGTCAACCTCGACCAGAAGCAGCCGGATTTCCCGGAGCACGTGCTGCCGCAGTACCTCGAATCGATCGGCGTGCCGTACACGATCCTCGAGCAGGACACCTACTCGGTCGTCACCCGCGTGGTGCCCGAAGGCAAGACGATGTGCTCGCTGTGCTCGCGCCTGCGGCGAGGCGCCCTGTACAGCTTCGCCGAAGCTGAAGGGTTCACCAAGATCGCGCTTGGCCACCACCGCGACGACCTGGTGGCGACCTTCTTCCTCAACCTGTTCTTCCACGCAAAGCTCAGCGGCATGCCGCCGAAGCTGCGCTCGGACGACGGCAAGCACGTGGTGATCCGGCCGCTCGCCTACGTGCGCGAGGACGACATCGCCGCCTATGCCGAGGCGAAGCAGTTCCCGATCATCCCCTGCAACCTGTGCGGCTCGCAGGAGAACCTGCAGCGCAAGCAGGTGAAGCGGATGATGGAGGCGTGGGAGCGCGACGTCCCCGGGCGCATCGAGAACATCGCCCGTGCGCTCGGCGACATCCGGCCTTCGCAGCTGAGCGACCCGAAGCTGTTCGATTTCCTCGCCCTCGGCGCGCGCGGCGGCCTGTTGCCGGATGCGCATGCGTGGCTCGCCGGCAACGCGTCGGCAGGCGACCTACCCTGAGTTGCCGTCATCCCCGCGAAGGCGGGAATCCGGCGACTTCCCGCTACCTCGAGACACTGCATTCCCGCCTCCGCGGGGATGACATCTGAACTGGACCCCGATGTTCTTCCGCAACCTCACGATCTTCCGCTTCCCCACCTCCCTCGACCTGACCGACCTCGACACCCGCCTCGCCGACTGCGCGCTCAAGCCGGTCGGGCCGATGGAACTGTCCTCGCGCGGCTTCATCTCACCGTTCGGCCGCGATGGCGAAGCACTGTCGCATTCGATCGGCGACGCGGTCTGGCTCAGCGTCGGCAGCGAGGAGCGCCTGCTGCCGGGCGCGGTGGTCAACGACCTGCTGTCCAAGAAACTCGCGCAGATCGAGGAGAAGGAAGGCCGCCGGCCCGGCGGGCGGGCGCGCAAGCGCATCAAGGAAGAGCTGGTCACCGAGCTGCTGCCGCGCGCCTTCGTGCGCCCCGGCCGCACCGATGCGCTGCTCGACCTCGAACACGGCATCTGCGTGGTCGACGCGTCCTCGCGCAAGAGCGCGGAGAACGTGGCCAGCGAGATCCGGCGTGCGCTCGGCAGCTTCCCCGCGCTGCCGCTCAACGCCGAGGTCGCGCCGCGCGCGATGCTGACCGGCTGGGTCGCGGGCGATGCGCTGCCGGAGGGCCTGTCGCTCGGCGACGAATGCGAGCTCAAGGACGCCGCCGACAAGGGCGCGGTGGTGAAGTGCCAGCGCCACGAACTCGCCTGCGACGAGATCGGCAAGCACCTGGAGGCGGGCAAGCAGGTCACGCGCCTGGCGCTCGCGCTCGACGACCACGTCAGCTTCGTGCTCGGCGAGGACCTCGTCGTGCGCAAGTTCAAGCTCCTCGATGGCGCCGTGGACCAGCTCGAATCGACCGACCGCGACGACCTGCGCGCCGAACTCGATGCGCGCTTCGCGCTGATGGCGGGCGAGACGCGCCGCCTGTTCAGCGTGCTCGAGTCCGCACTCAAGCTGTCGAAGGCCGAAGCCTGAGCAACGCGTCGACGCCAACGTCGCGCGGATCGTGCATGCTGTGCACGCGCGCCACGAAGATCGGCGCCGAGCACCTCGCCTGACGCAATGCCCGACCCGATGAGCCGCCTGCTGGCGCCGAAACCGCGCAGCATCGAACGCGACACCCTGTCGCTCACCCTCGCCGACGGACGCACGATCGACGTGCAACGGGTGCGCGACCCGCGCGCGCGCCGGTTGAAGCTGTCGGTCGACGAGCGCGGCGCGCGCCTGACCGTGCCGCTGCGCGCCAGCCTGGTGAGCGGCGAGCGCTTCCTCGCTGGCCACCGCGACTGGCTCGCGCAACAGCTCGAGCACACCACCGCCGAGCTGCCGGCGCTGGAACGCGACGTCACCCCGCTCCTGCCGCTGCGCGACGGCGAGCTGCCGGTGGTCTGGCACCAGGATCGCTGCGCGCGCGTGCAGCGCGAGGGCGACGTGCTGGTGTTCGGCGCGCCGGCCCGCGCCACGCCGGCCGCGCTGCAGCGCGCGCTACGCGACTTCTACGAGGGCGAAGCGCGCGCCGACGTGGGCCGCTGGCTGCCGACATACCTCGCGGGCCTGCCGCGCCCGCCGCGGCGCGTGCTGTTCAAGATCATGACGTCGCAATGGGGTTCGCTCGCGCCCGATGCCAGCGTCGCGCTCGACCTCTCGCTGGTGCTCGCGCGGCCCGCGGCGTTCGAGTACGTGCTGGTGCACGAACTCTGCCATCTGATCCATCCGGACCACTCGCGGCGCTTCTGGCGCGAGGTCGAGGCGCGCTGCCCCGACTGGCACGGCGAGCGCAGCTATTTCCGCACCGAGGGCCGCCGCCTCAAGGCACGGCTGCGCGCGCTGCTGGCCGCCCGCCCGCCAACAGCGCGTTAGCTGGACTGCCGGCAGCCGCCGGCGAATCCCAGGGGAACCCCGATGCATCGCGCCGTCCTCATCGCGGGCGCGCTGGCCTGCGCCTGCGCCGCCACCGCCTGCAGCAAGTCGCCCGGCGAACGCCTCGCCGAAGCCGCGGTCTCCGCCGCGAGCGGGCAGAAGGTTTCCGTCGACAAGGACGGCGGCAAGGTCACCTTCAAGACCGAGCAGGGCGACGTGCAGGTCACCAGCGGCGATGCCGCGACGTTGCCGGCAACGTTCCCCAAGGACGTGCACCTGCCGTCCGGCTACACGGTCGAGAGTTCGATGCAGTCGGCCGACGCGATCATCCTCGGCCTCGCGGTGCCGGGCGACCTCGCCAAGCTCGCCAGCGAGACCGACCAGGCGATGACCGCCGACGGCTGGAAGCAGCAGACGGCGATGCAGAGCGAGCACGGCAAGCTCTTCATGTACGAGAAGGACAAGCGCAGCGCGATGATGAGCTTCGCGCCCGGCAACGACGGCAAGGTGAGCATGGGCGTGCAGCTGGCGACGCAGGGGGCGTCGAACTGACGCGTCGGGCGCGCTGGGCAGCGGAGGAGCCGCTGCCCCAGCACGCGACACCCGATGTCCCCGGAACGGGAAGGGATCGTCCCGCGCCTGGCCGCGCAGCGACGCCCGCGGAAGGTCAGGCCGTGCCGCGCAGGAATCCGCCGATCGCCTCGGCCACCGGCTGCGGCGTCTCCATGTGCAGGTGGTGCGTGCCCGGCAGCACCACCAGTTGGCCGCGCGGCAGCAGGGCGGCGCGGCGTCGGCGCAGCGGGTCGGGCAGGTAGGGCTGGGCGGGATCGGCGTACACCACCAGCGTCGGGCATTCGATTCCACGCACGAGGTCGTCGACCTGCAGCTCGGTCATGCGGATCATCGTCGGCAGCGTGAGGCGCGGATCGCTGCTCCAGGCGAAGCCGCCGTCGACCGGATCCAGCCCGCGCTCCACCAGCAACCGCGCGACCGGTTCGCTGAGGCCGTTCGCCTGCATGCGCGCCCGCGCGGCGCTGGCGATGTCGGGGAACAGGCGCAGGCGCTTGCCGGGCAATGCACGCGTGGCGACGACGGCATCGCGCAGGCGGGCGACGGTGCGCTCCGGCGCTTCGGCCAGCGCGCCCAGTGCCTCGATGGCGACCATGCGCTCGATCCGCTGCGGGCAGGCGGCGGCCACGAGGCTGGCGATGCCCGCACCCATCGAATGCCCGAGCAGGACGAAGCGCTCCCAGCCGAGCGCATCGGCGATGTCCAGCGTGGCCTGCACCGCGTTGGCGAAGGAGTAGTCGCCCCCCGGCGGCAGGTGCGCGCTGCGGCCATGCCCGGGAATGTCGGGCGCGACCAGCGCGATCCCCGGCAGGTGCGCGGCCAGCGGCTCGAAGCTCGCCGCGTTGTCGAGCCAGCCGTGCAGCGCGAGCACGCGTGGCAGGCCCGGCCGGCCCTGGCGCAGGCCGGCGATGCGCCCCATCGGGGTGTCGAGGGTGAATTCGCGCAGCGTCATGCGGCGGTTCCGCCGAGGGCGCGGCAAGCGATCGCCGCGAGCGCGTCGGCGTGCGCGGGCGTGGCGTTGAGGCAGGGCACGTAACGCAGCGTGCCGCCGCGTTCGCGGAAGCGCGTGGCCAGCATCGTCGCGACTTCCTCCAGCGTTTCGAGGCAGTCGACCGCGAAGCCCGGGCAGGCGACATCGACCGTGCGCACGCCACGCGCGGCGAGCGCATCGAGCGCCTCGGCGGTCGATGGACCGAGCCAGCGCTCGCGTCCGAAGCGCGACTGGTACGCGAGCGACCAGGCGCCGTCGACCAGGCCGAGCGCGGAGGCGATCGCGCGTGCGCTCGCCTCGCACTGGACCTGGTAGGGATCGCCGGCGTCGATGAGCCGCTGCGGGAGGCCGTGGAACGAGAACAGCAGGTGGGCGACGTCGCCATGCGTCTGGCGATGCTCGCGGACGGAGCCGGCGACGGCGGCAACCCAGCGGGCGTCGGCGTGGTAATCGTCGACCAGCACGGCGTCGATGCCCGGCACGGTGGCCGCCACGTCGGCCACCGACGCGGTGGTGGTGGTCGAATATTGCGGGTACAGCGGCAGCACCAGCACGCGGCGCGCGCCCACCGCGCGCAGGTGTTCGAGCGCCTCGCGCAGCGGCGGCGTGCCGTAGCGCATCGCGCAGGCGACGCGCCACTGCGGCAGGCGCAACTGCACGGCGTCGGCGAGCGCGCGCGTGTGCACCGCCAGCGGCGATCCGCCAGGCAGCCAGACCGAGGCGTACTTCTCCGCTACCCGCATGCCGCGCAGCGGCAGGATCACCGCGCGCAGCAACGGCTGCCACAGCAGCGCGGGCAAGGCGACCACGCGTGGATCGGAGAGGAACTCGGCGAGGTAGCGGCGCACCGCCGCGGGCGTCGGCGCCTCGGGCGTGCCGAGGTTGACGAGCAGGACGGCGGTGTCGGGCGCAGGCATCCGCATAGGATGGCAGGCGGCGTGCGCAGGCGCAGCAGCCGGGCGGCCGCCCCCGGCGGACCCGCGGTTGCCGCGGCCGCGTGGCGATGCGATGCGCGGGAACCGCGGCGCCAGCCAGTCGCGATTCATCCCCTGCCGACTAGCCTGAATTCCCGCTGTCTTTCCGGAGCCACTCCCGATGCCCGCCACGCGCCTGCCGTTCCGCCTGTCGCTGTTCCTCGCCGTGGCGCTCGCTGCCGGCGCCGCGTTCGCCGGAAAGGCCTTCGCCGGCAACATCGAGGACGGGCGCGCGCAGAACGCGGTACGGGTGATCGACGAGATCCAGGCGATCCCCGAGTCGGCCATCCCCGACAAGCTGTTCGACGAGGCACGCGCGATTGTCGTCGTGCCCGACACGGTCAAGGCCGGCCTGTTCGTCGGCGGCCGCCGCGGCCGCGGCCTGCTGTCGGTGAAGACGCCGGACGGCACCTGGTCGAATCCGAGCTACGTCACCCTCACCGGCGGCAGCATCGGCTTCCAGGCGGGCGTGCAGTCCTCCGACATCGTGCTCGTGTTCCGCAGCGACCGCGGGCTGGAATCGATC
>JABFWF010000217.1 GCA_013362405.1 Lysobacter sp.
CACGAAGTCGGCGCGTTGCTCGCCGAGCACCATGACGAGCATGGCTGGACGCTCAGCCTCGACCTCGCCGAGGCCGAGGCCGCGCGCATCGCCAGCCACGCCTACGGCGAGCCGCTGCGCCCGTTGCTTGCCGGGCAGGACATCCCCACCTAGGACATGCCACGCAGGGCCCGCAGGCCCTAGAATCGGCCGCTCGCTCGCGGCCGCCTTTCATGCGCCCCTGAACGCGCTACCGGTCACCATCCGCCGCGGCGGACAACACGGAGCAGGCATGGCCTGGAACATTCCCGGCGGATCCAAGGACGGTCGCCCCCCGCGCAGGCAAGACAACCTGGCCGACCGTCTGCTCGATCCGCTGCGCGGCCTCGCCGGCGACGGCGGCATCGGGCGCTGGATCGGCCTGGCGGTCGTGCTGTGGCTGGTCTTCAACACGTTCGTGCTGATCACCGAGCAGCAGCGCGGCGTGGTGCTGCGCTTCGGCCAGTTCGCGCGCGTCATGCAGCCCGGCCCGAACGTCAAGTGGCCGTGGCCGATCGAGCGCGTCTACAAGGTCAACGCCACCCAGAGCAATTCCTACGCCGACAAGGTGCCGGTGCTCACCCGCGACCTCAACATGGTCAGCGTCGACATCAACGTGCAGTACCGGATCGGCGACCCGACCACCTACCTGTTCGGCTCGCGCAAGGCCGAGGACGTGCTGAAGGAAGCCGCGCAGAGCGCGGTGCGCGAGGCGGTGGGCCGCTCCGACATGGACACCGTGCTGTTCGCGCGCGGGGGACTGGGCACGATCGTCAAGGAACGCCTGCAGAAGGCGCTGGACGAGTACCACACGGGCCTGGTCGTCACCGAGCTCAACCTGCCGGACGCGCGTTATCCCGACGAGGTGAAGGACGCCTTCGACGAGGCGCAGCGCGCCAGCCAGGACAAGAACACCTCGATCAACCAGGCCGAGGCCTACGCCAAGCAGATCGTGCCGGAGGCGCGCGGCAAGGCCACCAGCGTGCGCACCGAGGCCGAGGGCTATCGCACCGCGGCGATCGCGCGCGCTACCGGCGACGCGGAGCGCTTCTCCCTGCTGGTCGAACAGTACAAGGCCGCGCCGGACGTCACCCGCAAGCGCCTGTGGCTGGAGACCGTGCAGCAGGTGCTGGCGGAAAACCGCAAGGTCGTCGGCGCCGACGGCCGCCAGCTGATCTACGTGCCGATGCCCGCCGCGCCGGCGGCGAACGCCGGCAGCGCCAATCCGGCGCCACCAGCGACCGCGCCCGACCTGGTCGCGCCGCCGGTGACGTCCACGCCTGAAATCCGCCCCGAACGCAGCCAGCGCCCGAGCGGCCGCGAGGAGTCGTCGCGATGAGGACGCCCGTCTGGATCACCCTCGCCGGCGTCGTGCTGCTCGCGCTGCTCGGCTCGGTGTATGTCGTCAACGAAGGCTACAGCGGGCTGGTGCTCAACCTCGGCAAGGTCGTGCGCAGCGACGTCGGCCCGGGCCTGCACTTCAAGTTGCCGCTGGTCGAGAGCGCGCGCGTGTTCGACCGCCGCGTGCAGGTGCTCAGTGCCGAGCCCGAGCGCTTCATCACCAGCGACAAGCTCGACGTCAGCGTCGACTTCTTCGCGCTGGGCCGGATCGACGACCTGCGCCGCTTCTATCGCGCCACCGGCGGCGACGAGCAGCGCGCGGTGAGCCTGCTCGCGCCGATCATCCGCGATTCGCTGAAGAACGAGATCAACGCGCGCACGCTGCAGCAGGTGGTCTCGGGCGACCGCGAGGCGGTGGTCGCCAAGCAGATCCGCACGATCAACAACGGCGCGGCCACGCTCGGCGTGCGCATCGTCGACATCCGGATCAAGCGCGTCGACCTGCCGAGCGACAGCAACGTGCTCAACTCGGTGTACGACCGCATGCGCTCGCAGCGCCAGCAGGCCGCCAGCCAGCTCCGCGCCGAGGGCGTCGAGCAGGCGCAGGGCATCCGCGCGCAGGCGGACCGCGACCGCGCGGTGATCCTCGCCGAGGCGGAACGCGATGCGCAGAAGCTGCGCGGCGAGGGCGATGCCGAGGCGGCGCGCATCTACGGCGGCGCGGCGTCGAAGGATCCGGGCTTCTACGCCTTCCAGCGCAGCCTCGAGGCGTACCGCAAGTCGTTCGCCGACGGCAACGCGGTGATCGTGCTGGGCCGCGACGATCCTTTCCTGCAGTACCTGCGCAGCGACCGCTGAGGCGCGGTCGCCGCCACGCGCTCTTTTCCGATGAACGACCTCTGGTCGGCCCTGTGCCTGGTGGCCGTGTTCGAGGGGCTGCTGCTGTTCGCCGCGCCCAATGCGTGGAAGCGCGCCGCCGAGCAGCTGTACGCGATGCCGAACCTGCGCCTGCGCGCGCTCGGCGGCATCGTCGTCGTCGCCGGGCTGCTCGCGCTGCGCCTGCTGCGGGGCTGACACCCGCAGTCGCCGCCGGCCCGCTGGCCCCGGCGGCCCGAAACCCGGATAATGCACAAAAGCCGGGGGGCGACCTTCCGGCTTTTTTCGTGCGCGCCCCAAACACTGCAGGAGCAAGCCATGGGTCAGTCAGTCGTCGTTCTCGGTGCCCAGTGGGGGTGAGGGCGTGCGCTTGCGCGCCGCACGGCGCGCGCTCGCCCGAACGCCATGCACGCAAGTGCATGGCCGGTCGCCCCCGTCCAGGGGCTTCGAACTAAGGAATTGCAACGATGGGTCAGTCAGTAGTGGTGTTGGGCGCCCAATGGGGCGATGAAGGCAAGGGCAAGATCGTCGACCTGCTGACCCAGGACATCGGCGCCGTGGTGCGCTTCCAGGGCGGCCACAACGCCGGCCACACGCTGGTCATCAACGGCAAGAAGACGGTGCTGCACCTGATCCCGTCCGGCATCCTGCGCCCCGACGCGCTGTGCCTGATCGGCAACGGCGTGGTGCTGAGCCCGGCGGCGCTGCAGAAGGAAATCGGCGAACTGGAAGCGAGCGGCGTGGAAGTGCGCTCGCGCCTGAAGATCAGCCCGGCGACGCCGCTGATCATGCCGTACCACATCGCGCTGGACCAGGCGCGCGAGAAGGCCGCCGGCGGCAATGCGATCGGCACCACCGGCCGCGGCATCGGCCCCGCGTACGAGGACAAGGTCGCGCGTCGCGGCATCCGCGTGGCCGACCTGCACTATCCGCAGCAGCTCGCCGACAAGCTGCGCAGCACGCTCGACTACCACAACTTCGTGCTGACCAAGTACCTCGGGGTCGACGCGGTCGACTACCAGCAGACGCTGGACGAGGCGCTGGCGTTCGGCGACTACGTCGAGCCGATGAAGTCCGACGTCGCCGGCATCCTGCACGAGCTGCGCAGGCAGGGCCGCAAGGTGCTGTTCGAGGGCGCGCAGGGTTCGCTGCTCGACATCGACCACGGCACGTATCCGTACGTCACCTCGTCGAACACCACCGTCGGCGGCGCGTATGCCGGCAGTGGCGTCGGCGCGGGCGCGATCGACTACGTGCTCGGCATCGCCAAGGCCTACGCGACGCGCGTGGGCGGCGGTCCGTTCCCGACCGAGCTCGACGACGCCGTCGGCCAGCAGCTGCGCGACAAGGGCCAGGAATACGGCGCCACCACCGGCCGTCCGCGCCGCTGCGGCTGGATGGACATCGTCGCGCTCAAGCGGGCGGTCGCCATCAACGGCATCAGTGGCCTGTGCATCACCAAGCTCGACGTGCTCGACGGCATGGAGAAGCTGAAGATATGCATCGCGTACGAGTACCGCGGCAAGCGCACCGAATACGCGCCGCTCGACGCGGCCGGTTGGGAGGAATGCACGCCAGTCTACCTCGAGTTCCCCGGCTGGAGCGAGAGCACCCACGGCATCACCGAGTGGGAGAAGCTGCCGGCGGCAGCGCGCGCCTACCTGCGTGCACTGGAGGAACTCGCCGGTTGCCCGGTGGCGATCGTCAGCACCGGCCCGGACCGCGACGCGAACATCGTGCTGCAGGACCCCTTCGCGTAAGCGTCGTCCGTACGCCCGACCAGGTCGCAAAGGCCCGCTCCGGCGGGCCTTTCCCGTTGGGCGCAACGTGAACGCCGCCCCGCCCCCCGGGTGAACGGCGGCCCGTCTTCATCAATGTGAAGAGATCGTTTTCACGTCCCCTCTAGGATTGCCCCATCTAACCCACTACAGGGGTGTGGGTGGAACGGTATCTCAGCGAACTCGAGTCGCCGGGCGCTGCGCGTCGCCGAAACATGCGATTCGCGGGAGGCTTGGCGGTGGCTTTCGTGGTGCTGGTCGTGATCGCCGGCTACGGCATGCTGCAGGAGCGGCGTGCCGCCGACGCCCGCGCCTACGTGCGCCACAGCCTCGCCGTGCAGGAGACCATCCTCGCGCTGGAGGCCGACAGCGCGTGGATGGAAGCCCATCAGCGCGGATTCCTCATCGGGGGCGGGGCAGAAGCCCGCGCGCTGCGCGACCGCGCCTTCGCGGACGGTGAACGCAAGGCGCGTGAGCTCGCACGCCTGTTGGCCGACGAGCCCGTGCAGGCCGATAACGCGCGAGCCGCGATCGCCGCGCTCGAGGCGCGCCATGCCCGCATGCTCGAGACCGGGCGGATTGTCGACGCGCAGGGACTCGAGGCCGGGCGTGCCGCGATGCCGCTGCAGGGCGAAGGGTCGGCGGCCCGCGTGCTCGCCGGCCTGGATGCGATGCGCGCGCGGCAGGCGATGCTCCTGGCCGGCCGCACCGCGTTGGCCGAGCGGCAGGCCACGCTGTTCCGGATGGTGCTGTCCTACGGCACGGCCCTCGCGCTCGCGGTGGTCGTGGTCGTCTCGGTCATGATGCTGCGCCAGCTCGCGCGCAACGCCCGCCTCGGCGCCCAGCTGGCGCGGCTGCACCGCCTGCAGGAGCAGAGGGCGCACGAGCTCGAGCGCAGCAACCGCGAGCTCGAGGCCTTCAGCTACACGATCTCGCACGACCTGCGCGCGCCGCTGCGGCATATCGACGGCTACGTGCGCATGCTGCAGGAGGATGCCGGCGACGGGCTGGATGGCGACCTGCGGCGCTACCTGGAGACGATCAGCGAGAGCGCCCGCCGCATGGGCGCGCTGATCGACGACCTGCTCGCCTACTCGCGCCTGGGCCGCAAGCCGATGGAATGCACCCGGCTCGACATGAACGCGCTGACCGAGCGCGTGCTCGAGGAAGCGGGCGCCGGCCGTTCGCCGGCCACCGTGGCGGTCGCGTCGCTGCCCGCGGCCTGGGCGGATCCGGTGCTGCTGCGGCAGGCCTGGGTCAACCTGCTGTCCAACGCCATCAAGTACAGCGCCCCGCGCGGCGAGGCCGCCCACATCGAGGTCAGCGGCGAGCGCGAGGGCGACACGGTCCGTTACCGCATTCGCGACAACGGCGTCGGTTTCGACATGCGCTACGCCGACAAGCTGTTCGGCGTGTTCCAGCGCATGCACGCACAGGACGAATTCGAAGGCACCGGCGTCGGGCTGGCCATCGTGCAGCAGGTCGTCGAGCGCCACGGCGGGCGGGTCTCCGCCCAGGCTACGCCCGGCGAGGGCGCGTGTTTCACCATCGAGCTGCCCGCGGGAGGCGTTGCATGAACTACGAACAGGTGGAGATCCTGCTGGTCGAGGATTCGAGCGCCGACGCGGAGATGACCTTGCGTACGCTCAAGAAGCGCGGCATCGCAAACCGCATCGAATGGGTGCGCAACGGCGTCGAGGCGCTGGACTACCTGTTCCGCGAAGGCGCGCATGCGGACCGTCGCGGCGGGCGCCCCCGGCTGGTGCTGCTCGATCTGAAGATGCCGATGATGGACGGCCTGCAGGTGCTGGAGCGGATGAAGTCCGACGAACGCACCCGGACCATCCCGGTGGTGATGATGACGTCCTCGCGCGAGGAGGGCGACCTGCTGACGAGCTATCGCCTGGGCGCCAACAGCTACGTGGTGAAGCCGGTGGATTTCGATGCCTTCGCCGAGATGGTCGCGGAGGTCGGCATGTACTGGATGATTTCCAACCAGACGGTCGAATAGCGGAGCAGGGCCATGGGACAGGGAAGGATGATGGCGCCACTCAAGGTGCTGATGGTCGAGGATTCGGCCGCGGATGCCGAATTGCTGCTGCGCGAACTCCGGCGCCTGGATCGGCCGATCGAGCACCTGCGCGTGCATTCGGAGGACATGCTGCAGGATGCGTTGGAGAGGTTCGTGCCCGACGTCGTGCTCAGCGACTACTCGATGCCGGGCTTCGGGGGCAGCGACGCCCTCGAGATCGTGATCAAGCGTGCGCCGGGAACGCCGTTCGTGTTCGTCTCCGGCACGATCGGCGAGGAGCGTGCGATCGAGGCGCTGCAGCGCGGCGCCTGGGATTACGTGCTGAAGGAGAACCTGCGGCGCCTGCCGATGGCCATCGAGCGCGCGCTGAGGATGGCGGCCGAGCGCGCCGAGCGCACGGCGATCCAGCGCGCGCTGCACGAGAGCGAGGAGCGCTTCCGCGGCATCGTCGAAAGCAGCCAGGACTGGATCTGGGAGGTGGATGCGGAGCTGCGTGTCAGCTACAGCAATCCCGCCGTCGCCGACATCCTGGGCTACGAGCCGGACGAGCTGCACGGCCGCGTCGTGTACGAATTGATCGATCCCGCGGACCACGTCGAAGTCGCCATCCGTCTTCCCGTGATCTCGCGGGACGCGCAGGGCTGGCGCCGGTGGCGGTTGCGCGGGCGCCATCGCAACGGCCACCGGCGCGGGCGCGAGAGCACGGGGCGGCCGCTCATCGAGGGGGACCGGCTGCGGGGGTTCCGCGGCATCTGCCACGACGTGACCGAGCGCCTGCGGCAGGAGGCCCACATCCACCGCCTGGCGCGCATCCACGCCGTGCTCAGCGCCGTCGGCAACATGGCGTTGCGCGCGGCCGACCGCGACGAGCTGCTGGTCGCCGCCTGCCGCATCGCGGTCGAACAGGGTGGCTTCACGGCCGCCGGCATCGGCGTGCGCGAGGGCGATGCGTTGCGGGTCGCCCGCACCTACGGCGACCCGGGACTCATCGCGGCGGTGGCGCCCGACCAGCCCATGCCGCTCGCCGGCGGTTCCTACGACGAGCACCCGAGCCTGCGCGCGTTCAACGAGGTGCGCGTGGTGTCGGTGCCCGACTATGCCGATGGCGACATCGCCGGCGTCCCTCGCGGGTTGCGCGAGACCATGCTCGAGCGCGGCGTGCGTTCGCAGATCTCGTTGCCGCTCGGCAACCCGCCATGGGGACTGCTCGCGCTGTACTCGGACGCCATGCGCGTGTACGACGAGGAGGAAGTGGCCCTCCTGCGTCGGCTGGCCGACGAGCTCGACTATGCCGTCGACTTCCTCGCGCGCGGCGAACGCCTGCAATACCTGGCCTACCACAACCCGACCACCGGATTGCCCAACCGTGCGGCCTTCCAGCAGCGCGTCGGGCGGCTCCTGGAACATGGCGATGTCGCCGTCGTCGCGCTCGTGGTGCTTGGTTTCGGACGCATCGGCGGCGTTCGCGGCCGGGATTTCGCCAACAGCCTGCTGGTCGCGCTCGGCGAGGAGCTGCAGGGCCTGCGCGGCGGTATCCACGTGGCGCATCCCGAAGCGGACACTTTCCTGCTCACCTTCGCCACGCACGACGATGCCGAGAACGAGTGCCACTGGCTCGAAGCGCGCCTGGACGAATTCACGCGTCATTCCCTTCTCGTGCATGGCGAGCGCGTCCACGTGGGACTGCGCGCGGGCATGGCGGTGGGGCCGGGCCACGGCAGCGAGCCCGATGCGCTGGAGCGCAACGCGCTGGCGGCGTTGGCCGATGCCGTCGCGCGCCACGGGCTCCTGCGCTGCTACAGCGCCGAACTGAGCCAGAACACGGCGCGGCGCATCGCGCTCGAGCGCGACCTGCGCCAGGCCATCGACGGCGAGCAGTTCGTGCTGCATTTCCAGCCGAAGTTCGATGCCGCGAGCGGCCGGCTGGCCGGCGCGGAGGCGCTGCTGCGCTGGAACCATCCCGGGGAAGGGCTCATTTCGCCCGCCGAGTTCGTGCCGGTGCTGGAAGAGACCGGCCTGCTCGTGGGCGTCGGCCGCTGGGTGCTGCGCGAGGCGATCGCCACCGTGCAGGCATGGCGCGACCGGTGCCCGGGCATGCGCGTGGCGGTCAACGTGTCGGCGCGCGAACTGCGCCACGCCGATTTCCTCGATGCATGCCGGGAGCTGCTCGCGCCTTTCGAAGGCGAAGCGCCCATCGACATCGAGATCACCGAAGGCGTGATCATCGAGGACGTCGAGCAGAGCCGGTGCTTGCTGCAGGCGCTGCGCGCGTTCGGCTGCCGGGTGGCGATCGACGACTTCGGCACGGGCTACTCCTCGCTGAACTACCTGGTGCGCCTGCCCGTCGACACCCTCAAGATCGACCGCAGCTTCGTGGCCATGCTCGAGCAGAGCCCGGAAACCGTCACGCTGGTGACCAACACCATCGGCCTGGCGCATGCGCTCGGCCTCGACGTCGTCGCCGAAGGCGTGGAAACCGAGGCGCAGGCGAACCTGCTGCGCGGGCTCGGCTGCGAACTGCTGCAGGGCTTCCTGCTGGGACGCCCGCTGCCGGCGGAGACATTCGCCGAGCGCTTCCTCACGGCGTGAAGCAGCCCGCGGCGGGGGCACGGGCGGTTCACCGCTCCACCACCCCGCAGGGGCCAACGTAGCGCCGAACCCGTCCGCCGGAGGCCGCCATGCGCCGCTCCCTCGCCATTGCCGCACTGACCCTGCTGCTGGCTGCCTGCGCCAGCACGCCGATGGTGCAGACCGATCACGATCCCGCCGTGCAGTTCGCCCAGTACCACACGTACAGCTGGCGGCAGAAACCGCAGGAAGGCCCCGCGCTGCTGATGCAGCGCATCGTCGACGACATCGATGCCCAGCTCGCGGCGAAAGGCTGGCGGCAGGTGCCGGAAGGCGGCGACGTCGTCGTCGCCGCGCACGTCGCCACGCGCGAGCGCAATCGCGTCGACACCTTCTACGACGCGCCGATGTGGGGCGGGTGGGGCTGGTACGGCCCGGGCTGGAATGCCGGCTTCGCGCATACCACCAGCACCAGCTACACCGTCGGCACGCTGCTGGTGGACATGTTCGACGCGAAGACGCGGCGCGCGATCTGGAGTGGCGTCGCCGAGGGCACCGTTCCGCAGTCGCCCGTGCAGGTCAACCAGAAGCTCGACGAGGCGGTGGCGAAGATGTTCGTCGGCTTCCCGCCGGGCAGCGCGGTGAACGCGGTGAAATAGCGCGGCGCGCGCCGTCTGAAGAAAAAACGCCCCCGGGTCGCGGGGGCGTTTTTTCTGTTGCCGCTTTGCGGGTCAGTCGTTCGATGCGCTCGCGCCTGCGGTCACGCCCGCGCTCGCGGTGCCGTGCGCCGACACGCCCGACTGGCGGGAGGCGCTGGCGTCGGTGTGGGCCTGGCCATGCGCGCCGGCCTTCGCCTTCGCCTT
>JABFWF010000052.1 GCA_013362405.1 Lysobacter sp.
CGCGGCGAGGCGCGATCTCGTTGCACGTCGGCTCAACGGCCGCACCCGCGCCGGCGGCGAAGTGCGCGTGGCGGCCGCGGCGCTCAAGCCGGGCGATTACGTGATCGTGTCGGCCGGCGAGTTCGTGCCGGCCGACGGCGAGATCGTCGAAGGCGTCGCCACGATCAACGAAGCCGCCGTCACCGGTGAATCCGCCCCGGTGCTGCGCGAGGCCGGCACGGACCGCTCCGGCGTCATCGGCGGCACGAAAGTGCTGTCGGACGAGATCCTCGTGCAGGTGAGCGCGGACGCCGGGCACAGCTTCCTCGATCGCATGATCGCGCTGGTCGAAGGCGCCAACCGCCAGAAGACCCCCAACGAGATCGCACTCACGATGCTGCTGGGCGCGATGACGCTGACCTTCCTCATCGTGGTCGCGACGTTGCCGGCGCTGGCGGGCTTCGTCGGCGCGACGCTCGATCCGCTGCTGCTCATCGCGCTGCTGGTGTGCCTGATCCCGACCACCATCGGCGGCCTGTTGCCGGCCATCGGCATCGCCGGCATGAACCGCGCGCTGGCGGCGAATGTGCTGGCGAAGTCCGGCAAGGCGGTCGAAGTGGCCGGCGACGTCGACGTGCTGCTGCTCGACAAGACCGGCACGATCACCTACGGCGACCGTCAGGCGACCGCGTTCCACCCCGTCGCCGGCGTGGATGCCGAGCAGCTGCGCGATGCCGCGATGCTGTCCTCGCTCGCCGACCCGACGCCGGAAGGCAAGTCGATCGTGAAGCTCGCGCGCGAACAGGGCACCGCGCTGCAGGATCCCGCGAACGCGCGCTTCGTCGCGTTTACCGCGCAGACCCGCATGTCCGGCGTGGACCTGCCGGGCGCGAACGACACGCGCGTGATCCGCAAGGGCGCGGGCGACGCCATCGAGCGCCATGTCGCGGCAATGGGCGGCATCGTCCCTGCCGAGCTTCGCGGCCGCATCGAACAGGTCGCGCGCGGCGGCGCCACGCCGCTGGTGGTGAGCGAAGGCCGGCACGTGCTCGGCGTGATCGAACTCGGCGACGTGGTGAAGCACGGCGTGAAGGAGCGCTTCGCCCGGCTGCGCGCGATGGGCATCCGCACGGTGATGATCACCGGCGACAACCCGCTCACCGCAGCGGCGATCGCGGCCGAAGCCGGCGTCGACGACTACATCGCCGAAGCGCGGCCGGAGGACAAGCTCGCCCGCATCCGCGCCGAGCAGGCCGGTGGCCGGCTCATCGCGATGGTCGGCGACGGCACCAACGATGCGCCCGCACTCGCGCAGGCCGACGTCGGCCTGGCGATGAACTCCGGCACGCAGGCGGCCAAGGAAGCCGGCAACATGGTCGACCTCGACAGCGATCCGGCCAAGCTGCTGGCGGTGGTCGAAGTCGGCAAGCAGCAGCTGATCACGCGCGGCGCGCTGACGACGTTCTCGCTCGCCAACGACGTGTCGAAGTATTTCGCGATCCTGCCCGCGCTGTTCGCCGCCGCCATTCCTCAGATGGCCGCGCTGAACGTCATGGCGTTGTCGAGCCCGCGCAACGCCGTGCTTGCCGCGTTGATCTTCAACGCGATGGTGATACCCGCGCTGATTCCGCTCGCGCTGAAGGGCGTGCGCTTCAAACCCGCGAGCGCGGTCGTGCTGCTGCGCCGGAACATGCTGCTGTACGGCGTGGGCGGCGTGCTGCTGCCGTTCGCCGGCATCAAGCTGATCGACATGGCGCTCGTCGCGCTGGGTTTGTGATTGAAGCCCCTCTCCCGCCGGGAGAGGGGTTGGGGTGAGGGTCGGAGAAGCAATCCCGCCCGCACTCGCCATCTTCCTGAAGGACACGACATGAATACCGCAGCCACTTCCATTCGTCCCACTACTTCGACGTGCCCCAACCGCGTCCTCGACGACCGCACCACCCTCCGCACCAGCCTCACCTTCGCCGCCGTCACCCTGCTCGGCTTCGGCTTCCTCTACTCGCTCGCCGGCACCGGCATCGGACGTGTGCTGTTCCCGTACCAGGCGACCGGCAGCCTCGTCGTGGTCGACGGCACGCCGCGCGGCTCCGCCCTGGTCGCCCAGCCCTTCGTCGATGCGCGCTACTTCCAGCCGCGCCCGTCGGCCGGCAACTACGACCCGATGGCCGCCGCCGGCAGCAACCTCGCGCGCAGCAATCCCGACCTGCGCGAGCGCATGGCGACGCTGCGGAATCAGGTCGCACAACGCGACGGCCTCTCGCCCGATGAGGTTCCGGCCGAACTGGTGACGATGTCCGGCAGCGGCATGGACCCGCATCTGTCGCCGCAGGGCGCTCGGGTGCAGATCGCGCGCGTGGCAAAGGCGCGCGGGTTGAACGAAGCCGACGTCGCCGCGCTGGTCGCCGAACATACCGAGCCGGCGACGTTCGGCGCCCTTGGCGAGCCGCGCGTCAACGTGCTCGGACTGAACCTCGCGCTCGACGCGAAACGCTGACGCCCG
>JABFWF010000165.1 GCA_013362405.1 Lysobacter sp.
TCAACGCGCTGGTGCTCGGCAAGCCGCAGGAAGTGCGCCTGGCGTTCGTCGCATTGCTGGCCGGCGGGCATGTACTGATCGAGGACCTGCCGGGCCTGGGCAAGACGACGCTGGCGCACGCGCTTGCCGCGACGCTCGGCCTGGACTTCCAGCGCGTGCAGTTCACCTCCGACCTGCTGCCGGCCGACGTGGTCGGCGTGTCGGTGTTTGATCCGCAGGCGCGGCAGTTCCAGTTCCACTCCGGTCCGGTGTTCACGCAGGTGCTGCTGGCCGACGAGATCAATCGCGCGCCGCCGCGGACGCAGAGCGCGCTGCTCGAAGCGATGGCCGAATACCAGGTCACCGTCGACGGCACGACGCATCGGCTGCCCGAGCCCTTCTTCGTGATCGCCACGCAGAACCCGGTGGACCTGTCCGGCACGTATCCGCTGCCCGACTCGCAGCTCGACCGCTTCCTGCTGCGGCTGAGCCTGGGCTATCCGGGCGAAGCGGCCGAGCGCGACCTGCTCGCCGGCACCGACCGCCGCGACCTGATCGCGCGCGCGACGCCGCAACTCGGCGTGCAGGACGTGATCGCCGCACGACAGGCCGTGCAGGACGTGCATGCCAGCGAAGCGCTCATCGCCTACGTGCAGGCGCTGCTCGCGCGCAGCCGCCGGCATCCGGGCGTGCGCGTGGGCCTGTCGCCGCGCGCGGGACTTGCGTTGCTCCGCGCGGCACGCGCGTACGCCTTGCTGCTCGGTCGTGCGCACGTATTGCCGGAGGACGTGCAGGCACTGTTCCCGGCCGTCGCCGCGCACCGTCTGGTGGGGGAAGTCGATGCCGGCAAGGATGCGGCGCTGGCGAAGGCCATCCTGCACGCGGTGCCGGTGGACTGATCCATGCCCGTCGCCGCTGCACGGCGCCTGTACCTGCGCGCCCACGCGATCGCGATGGTGTTCACCCGGCCGCGCGATCCCGAACCACTGCCCGCGCGCCTGGACCGGCGCCGCATCTACGTGCTGCCCACGCGCTTTGGCATGTTCTATGCGATGGCGCTGATCACGATGCTGGTCGGCGCGTTGAACTACAACAACAATCCGGCGTTGCTGCTCGGCCTGCTGCTCGCCGGTGCGGGACTCGCGAGCCTGCTCGCGGCGCAGATGCAGCTGTCCGACCTCCAGCTGATCGCCGCCGACGCCGAGCCCGTCTCGGCCGGCATGCCGCTCGAACTGCGACTGCATGCGCGTGCCGAACCGGGCCGCCTGCGTCGCGGGCTGCGCGTCGACGACGATGGCACCTTCGACGCAGAACCCTCCGTCCTCAACCTCGACAAGGGCGCGGGTAACGCGCAACTGCTGTTGCCCACCGAACAGCGCGGATGGTTCGACGTCCCGAAGCTGCGGCTATCGACGACGCGCCCGCTGGGCCTGGCGCGCGCGTGGGCTTACGTCTGGCCCGAGACGCCGCTGCTGGTCTATCCCGCGCCGGAGCCGCATGGCCCGCCGCTTCCCGGCGGTCGGGGCGAAAGCGCGCAGGCGCGGCTGCATCCGGCCGGCGACGACGTGCACCACCTGCGCAGCTATCGCGCGGGCGACGCACCGCGGACGATCGCGTGGAAGTCCTCCGCCCGTCGCGACGCGCTGATCGTGCGCGAGTTCGAACAGCCGCTGGGCTCGGAAATCGTGCTCGACTGGCACGCGACATCGGGGCTCCCGTACGAGGGACGGATCTCGCGCCTTGCCCGCTGGGTCGATGAGGCCGAGCGCGAAGGCCGCCGCTACCGCCTGCAATTGCCCGGCCAGCCGGCCGTTGGTCCCGATCGCGGGCCGGTCCACCGTCACGCCTGCCTGCGCGCCTTGGCATTGATGCCCCATGTCTAGACACGTGCCGCTGCCGCTGGACGACCGCACGCGCCGCTGGGCGCTCTGGAGCACCGGCGCGTGCCTGCTGCCCTTGCTGCTCCAGTTGCCTGCGCAACTGGCTGGCGGTATCGCGGCCAGTGCCATCGCTGTCGTGGCGCTATCGTGGCGCCGGCCGGTGCCCAGCCTGTTGCGCCTGCTGATCGCGCTGGCGCTGATCGCACTGGTCCTCGGGCTCAGCCGTTTCGCGATCGGTCGCGACACCGGCTGCGCGCTGCTGGCGGCAATGCTCGCAGTGAAACCGGCGGAAACTTTCAACCTTCGCGATGGGCGCAGCCTGATGGGCTTCGCGCTGTTCGCGCCCTTCGCGACGTTCCTGCTGGACCAGGGGCCGCTGTCGCTCGCACTCGCGCTGTGCGCGGTGCTGCTGGTGCTCGCGACACTGCAACGCATGGCGGAGCTGGAATCCGGCGACGTGAGGCCCATGGGGCCCGGGCAGCGGCTGAAGGGCATCGGACGCCTGCTCGCGGTGGGCCTTCCGATCGCGCTGGCGGCGTTCTGGCTGTTCCCGCGCATGGCCTCGCCGATATGGGGCATTCCCGAGCGCGCCATGGCGCGCACCGGCCTGTC
>JABFWF010000225.1 GCA_013362405.1 Lysobacter sp.
ACGCAGCCCGGCCGACACGTCCAGCGCGTCGTCCAGCCGCGCCGGCGCGCGGAAGTCGATCCGCATCGCCCGCACCGCGAACACGAGATCGTGTTCCGCGCGCAGCCGCTCCTGCTCCTTGCCGAGCGCGCGCAACCACTCGCTGCGCGCGCGCTCGAGGAAGGCGATGTACTGCGCGTGGTAGACGACGCCGCCCGCGTCGGTATCTTCCCAGTAAACGCGCACGGGGTGGATGAACGAACGATTCATGCTGGATCTTCCCGTCGCTATTCGGCCGCGCCGAACAGGTCCGATTCCTTGCGCCGCGGCTGCAGGCCGAGGTGGCGATAGGCCTTCGGCGTCGCCATGCGCCCGCGCGCGGTGCGCACGACGAAGCCCTGCTGGATCAGGTAGGGCTCGATCACGTCCTCGAGGGTGCCGCGTTCCTCGCTGAGCGCGGCGGCCAGCGATTCGACGCCCACCGGGCCGCCGTCGAAGGCCTCGATGATCGTGCGCAGCATGCGCCGGTCGAGCTCGTCGAAACCTTCCGGATCCACCTTGAGCATGCGCATGGCGGCATCGGCGACCTCTCGGTCGATCTGCCCGGCCGCCTTCACCTGCGCGTAGTCACGCACGCGGCGCAGCAGCCGGTTGGCGATGCGCGGGGTGCCGCGCGAGCGACGCGCGATCTCGCCGGCGCCCTCGGCCTCGCAGTCGATGCCGAGGATGCGCGCGGAGCGGCGCACGATCTTCGTGAGCTCTTCCGGCGTGTAGAACTCGAGCCGCTGCACGATGCCGAAGCGGTCGCGCAGCGGCGCGGTGAGCAGGCCCGCGCGCGTGGTCGCGCCGATCAGGGTGAACGGTGGCAGGTCGAGCTTGATCGAGCGCGCGGCGGGGCCTTCGCCGATCATGATGTCGATCTGGAAATCCTCCATCGCGGGATAGAGGATTTCCTCGATCGCCGGCGAGAGGCGGTGGATCTCGTCGACGAACAGCACGTCGTGCGGCTGCAGGTTGGTGAGGATCGCGGCGAGGTCGCCGGCCTTCTCGATCACCGGCCCCGACGTCTGGCGCAGGCCGACGCCGAGCTCGTTGGCGATGACATGGCTGAGCGTGGTCTTGCCGAGCCCGGGCGGCCCGAAGATCAGCACGTGGTCGAGCGCCTCGCCACGCTGCCTGGCGGCGTCGATGTAGATCTGCATCTGCTCGCGCACCGGCGCCTGGCCGAGGTATTCGTCCAGCTTCTTCGGGCGGATCGAGGCTTCGACGGCCTCGTCCTCGCGGGTCGCGCCGGCGGCGATCAGGCGGTCTTCGGTCATGGCGTAATGGTCGCACGGTGGCCGCGATGGCGGCAGGCGAGCCTGCTCAGGATTTGCCCATGAAGCAGTCGAGCAGGCCCGCGCCCGGGAGACCGGGGGCATTGCTTTTCCCTTCGTCGAGGCATCCTGCCTCGATGCGGGCGCGCGCCATCCATGGCGCGCTTGTCGCAACGCCCCCGGCCACCCGGACGCTCGGACAGCTCATGGCGGCTCCAGACGGAAGCCCATCCCTTTTTTGCGGATCGCGACAGCGTTGGGACGCACCGGCCGGGAGAGGCCGGCAGGACCTTCGGCGACATGGATGTCGCCGAAGAGCCTCCATGGACGGATTCACGGCGTGTCCTGCCGGCCTCTCCCGGCCGGTGCGCGCGACGCCTGAATTTTTAGGTGGCAGCCGCGACCCGATCGCGACTTACGTCGCTCCTACACAACAGGGACGCGGCGACAAGCTGTTCCAGCGAAAGGAGGGTGCCGATGTAACCGGGAGGCCCTAGATCTCGACCTGCGCGCCCAGTTCCACCAGCCGGTTGCCGGGGATACGGAAGAAGTTGGTCGCCGGCACGGCGTTGCGGTGCATGATCGCGAACAGCTTGTCCCGCCAGATCGGCATGCCGCGGTGGCGCGAGGCGACCACGGTCTCGCGGCTGGCGAAATAGGTGGTGTCCATCGGGTCGAAGTGGATGCCGCCCTTGTCGCAGGAACGCATCAGCGCCAGCGGCACGTCGGGCGTCTCCATGAAGCCGTAGCGCAGCACCACGCGGTAGAAGTCGTCGCCGATCGGGTCGATCTTCAGGCGCCTTTCCTTCGGTGCGTAGGGCACGTTGAGCGTTTCCACCGTCAGGAAGACGTTGCGCTCGTGCAGTACCTTGTTGTGCTTGAGGTTGTGCAGCAGCGCCTGCGGCGCCATGCCCTTCTGCGCGACGAGGAATACCGCCGTTCCAGGCACGCGCGCCGGCGGCGCCAGCATCAGGCCGGGCAGGAAGGTGTCGAGCTGGATGCCTTCCTTGCGGATTTCGGCGTGCAGCAGGTCGCGGCCGCGATGCCAGGTGCGCAACACGGTGAATACCACGATGCCGAGCGCCAGCGGGAACCACGCGCCATCCGCGAACTTGATCACGTTCGCGAACAGGAACGCCGCGTCGACCAGCACGAAGACGGCCGTCGCCGGCCAGAGGATCCAGGCCGGGATCAGCTGCCGCCCACGCGCATAGACGAACATCAACACGCTGGTGATCAGCATCGTGCCGGATACCGAGACGCCGTAGGCGGAGGCCAGGTTGGTCGAGCTGCGGAACATGAGCACCAGCGCGATCACCGAGACCATCAGCAGCCAGTTGATCCCCGGCACGTAGATCTGGCCGATCGTCTCCCGCGAGGTGTGGATCACCTTCATGCGGGGGATATAGCTGAGCTGCATGGCCTGCCGCGCGACCGAATAGGCACCCGTGATCACCGCCTGCGACGCGATCACCGCCGCCGCCGTCGCGAGCGCGATCATCGGGTAAAGCCCCCACTTGGGCACGCCGAGGAAGAACGGGTTGTTCACGGCCGTCGGATCCTTGAGCACCAGGGCGCCCTGGCCGAGGTAGTTCAGCGTGAGCGCCGGCAATACCACGGCCATCCAGCCCACCCGTATCGGCTTGGCCCCGAAGTGGCCCATGTCGGCGTACAGCGCCTCGCCGCCGGTGATCGCGAGCACGACCGCGCCGAGGATGAAGATGCCGTGCCAGCCGTGGTCGAGGAAGAATTTCAATCCCCACCAGGGGTTGAGCGCCATCAGCACGGCCGGGTCATGGCGGATGTTGAACGCGCCGATTGCCGCGATGGCGGCGAACCACACCAGCGTCACCGGTCCGAAAACGCGACCGACCTTGCTGGTGCCGAAGCGTTGCCCGATGAAAAGCACCAGGAGCACCGCGATCGAAAGCGGCACCACCAGCGTTTCGAAATTCGGGGCCGCGACCTCGAGGCCTTCCATCGCGCCGAGCACCGATACCGCCGGAGTGATCACCCCGTCGCCGAAGAACAGCGATGCGCCGAAGATGCCGAGGATTCCGAAGACGTAGGCCGAGCGGGACGCCGAGGGAAACGTTCGCTGCGCCATCGCCATCAGCGCCATGATGCCGCCTTCGCCTTCGTTGTCGGCGCGCATGATGAAGGTCACGTACTTGATCGTGACGACGATCATCAGCGCCCAGAAGATCAGCGAAAGCAGGCCGAGCACGTCGGCCTGGTCGCTCGGGTTCAGCCCGTAATGGGGCAGGAACGCTTCCTTGAGCGTGTACAGCGGGCTGGTGCCGATGTCGCCGAACACCACGCCGATGGCGCCGACGATCAATCCGACAAGACCGACGTTGCCTTGGTCGTGCGGATGCGCGGGCGCGTGGTTGCCGTTGCCGTTGCCGGGAGTAGCGGAGATGGCCATGGCCTTCCTGAAGGGAATGCTCGAGGAAAAAAGAACCGGGGCAGTCAGCGGAGCGCGGACTTTAGCGCCTTGCGGATGATGGTCGCGGCGTCGTCGCCGGCGGCGGTCGCGTCGCGCGCCATGCGTGCGGCCTCGGTGGGCTTGTAGCCGAGCTGCTGCAGGGCGATGACGGCTTCGGACTGGGGATCGGCCGCGGCCGCCGCGCCGATCGCGCCAGGCGCGCCGCCGGCGAGGTCGGCGGCGCGGTCGCGCAATTCGACCACCATGCGTTCGGCCGTCTTCTTGCCGATGCCCGGGATGCGGGTGAGCGCGGTGACGTCGCCCACCTGCACCAGGCGCGCGAAATCCTCGACGCTCACGCCGGACAGCACCGCCAGCGCGATCTTCGCGCCGATGCCGCTGACCTTCTGAACGTCGCGGAACAGCCGCCGCTCCGCCTCGCGCAGGAAGCCGTACAGCGCCACGCTGTCTTCCTTCTGCGCGTAGTGGGTGAACAGCGCGACTTCGCGACCGACGTCGGGCAGGTCGTAGAACGTGCTCATCGGCGCTTCCAGCTCGTAGCCGACGCCATGCACGTCGACCACCAGCCAGGGCGGCTGCTTGTGCACGAGGATGCCCTTGAGACGGCCGATCATCGCGGTGCTCCCCGACCATGCAGCTGCCATTCCTGACGCGACGCCAGCATCTCCGGATCGCCCTGGCCGGCCATCCTTGGCCGGGCGCTCGGCGGCGCGCAACCACATCGCTTCGCCCGGATCATCCGCGCCTCCGCAATGCATCGGTGCTGAGGCCGGTGCGGCCTGCGGTCGCGCTCATGTGCGCGTGGGTAAGCGCGATGGCGAGCGCATCGGCGGCGTCGGCCTGCAGCTTCGCCTCCGGCAGGTTGAGCAGCAGGCGGACCATGTGCTGCACCTGCGCCTTGTCGGCGGCACCGCGGCCGACCAGCGACTGCTTGACCACGCGCGGTTCGTATTCGGCGACGGGAAGCCGATGGCGCACCACCGTCGCCAGCGCCGCGCCACGCGCCTGGCCGAGCTTGAGCGCGGACATCGCGGATTTGTCCATGAACACGGTTTCGATCGCCACCTGTTGCGGCTGCCACTGCGCGATCAGCGCCTCGAGGCCATCGCACAGCAGGCCGAGGCGCGACGGGAAGTCCTCCGCCGCGAGCAGCACCAGCGCCTGCGCATGCACGTAGCGGCAGCGGCCGGCGGCATCGACGTCGATCACGCCGATGCCGGTGCGCTGCGAACCGGGATCGATGCCCAGGATGCGGGTCATGCGACCGGCACCCGACCCGCGCTTCGAAGCACGGCAGGAAACTGCCTGGCGGCCATGGAAGACGGGCTCCTCACTGCGTCCGGAACGATGGGCTCGTGGATCACTGCAGCGAGGCCGGTGGCCTCAGGCGTAGGCCGCGTCGCCGAGGTCGGCGTTGGAGTAGACGTTCTGCACGTCGTCCATGTCCTCCAGCCAGCGCAGCAGCCTGGCGACCTGCTGCGCGGTCTCGCCACCCACTTCGACGTCGTTGTCGGCGCGGTAGGTGACTTCGGCGAGGTCCGGCGCGAGGCCCGCCGCCTCCATCGCCGCCTTCACCGCCGGAAAGGCGTCCGGCGCGGCCAGCACGTCGATGGCGCCGTCGTCCGGATACACGACCACGTCGTCGGCACCGGCGTCGATCGCGGCCTCGGTGACCTTCTCCTCTTCGGCGCCGGCGGCGAACGACAGCACCCCAAGCTTGCGGAACATGAAAGCCACCGACCCCTCGGTGCCGAGGTTGCCGCCGAACTTGGAGAACGCGTGGCGCACGTCGGCGACGGTGCGGACCCGGTTGTCGGTGAGGCAGTCGACGATCACCGCGACGCCGCCGGGCGCGTAGCCCTCGTAGCGGATTTCCTCGTACGTCACGCCTTCGAGTTCGCCGGTCGCCTTCTTGATCGCGCGCTCGATCACGTCCTTCGGCATGTTCACCTGCAGGCCGCGGTCGATCGCGGCGCGCAGGCGCGGATTGCCGGCGGGATCGCCGCCGCCCGCGCGGGCGGCCACGCCGATTTCGCGGATGACCTTGGTGAAGATCTTGCCGCGCTGGGCGTCGACCGCGTTCTTGCGGGCTTCGATGGAAGGGCCACGACCCATGTTTCGGTCCGGATGCTGCGGGAAGGACAGCGCGCGATTTTACCCGATCGCCCCGGCGCCAGCGGCCGCGGAGGCGTGGCGGAAGCGGCCTTCGCGCAGGAAGGCGACGGTCTGCGTCGCGGCTTCCTCGGACAGCAGCAGGCCGGTATGGCTGGCGTCGAGGACGATGTGGTCGGCGAGGCCAGGCAGGCGGGTTTCGTCGACCGCGACCGTGCCGTCGTGCAGGCCGGCGAAATGGCCGAACAGCGCGCCCAGCCCGTGGGGCACGCGGCCGGCGATCACGCCGACCTCGGCCCTGCCCTCCCAGCAGGGAAACCCGTGCTGGAGCAGATCCGCGCTGCGGCCGAACAGCGAGGCGGCCGGCGGCCAGCGCAGC
Source organism: Lysobacter sp. (assembly GCA_013362405.1). Classification (GTDB taxonomy): domain Bacteria; phylum Pseudomonadota; class Gammaproteobacteria; order Xanthomonadales; family Xanthomonadaceae; genus JABFWF01. The sequence continues at coordinate 6,236 of JABFWF010000225.1, forward strand.
ATCGCGTTGACCGCGCCACTGCCGGCCAGCGGCGAGCCCAGGCAGACCACGCGGCGCACCGGCAGCGCGGGCGCGTCGCACAGCGCCTGCAGCGCGACCAGCCCGCCGAGGCTGTGCGCGACGACGTCGGCGGCGGTGTCGCCGATGAAGTCCACCAGGCCCGGTGCCGCCAGCGCGGGGCCGTCGGCGACGCTGTGGTAGGAATAGGTTTCGGTCGCGAAACCGGCGTCATGCAGCCGCGCGGCCAGCCAGTGCATCACCGCGCCAGGCATCCACAGGCCGTGCAGCAGGACGACGCGATGGCTCATGCGCCCGGCGTGCGGCGGAACATGAACTCGCGGTCGCGCTGCGCGCCGACGGGAAACTCGTACTCGCCGACGAAACCGAAGCCGTGCCGCGCGTAGAAGCGCTGCGCGCCGAGGTTTTCCGACCACACGCTGATCCACAGCGTGCGCGGGCCGTCGCGCTCCAGCCACGCCAGCGCCTCGGCGAAGAGCTTCCCGCCCCAGCCGCCGTTGTACAGCGTCCTGTCGACGTACAGCCGCTTCAGCTCGCCGTCGCCTGCGCGCACGTCGGCGTGCGGCAGGCGCGCCGGGCCGGCCAGTGCGTAGCCGTGCACGCCCGCCGCGTCCTCGAGCACCCACAGCGCGTACGCCGGATCGCCGAGGTACCCCGCATATGCCGCCGGCGTGTGGCTCTCGTCGAGGAAGGCCTGCAGGTCTTCCGGCGCATACAGGTGCCCGAAGGTGTCGGTGAACGTGCGCGCGCCGATCGCCGACAGCGCGTCGGCATCGGCGGGCGTCGCGCGGCGGATCGCCAGGTTCATCCCTGCTTCGCCACCACCGGCCGCTCGTGCGCACCCTGGTCGTCCTTCGCGCGGATCGACACGTGCACTTCGGCGAGCTGGTTGTCGGGCACCGGCGACGGCGCGCCGGTCATCAGGCACTGCGCGGTGGTGGTCTTCGGGAAGGCGATCACGTCGCGGATCGACTCGGTGCCGGCCATCAGCGCGGCGATCCGGTCGATGCCGAAGGCGATGCCGCCGTGCGGCGGCGCGCCGTACTTGAGCGCGTCGAGGAGGAAGCCGAACTTGCCTTCCGCCTCCTCCGCGCCGATGCCGAGCAGCTCGAACACCGCCGACTGCATCTGCGGGCGGTGGATGCGGATCGAGCCGCCGCCGATCTCATTGCCGTTGAGCACCATGTCGTAGCCGCGCGACACGGCCGTCGCCGCGTTCGCGCGCAGGTCATCGATGCTGTCGACCGCCGGCGCGGTGAACGGGTGGTGCAGCGCGACGTAGCGCTGCTCCTCCCCGTCCCACTCGAACATCGGGAAATCGGTGATCCACAGCGGCTTCCAGCCGTCCTCGACCAGGCCGAGGTCCTTGCCGAGCTTCAGCCGCAGCGCGCCCATGAAGTCGGACGCGACCTTGTCGCCGGCCGCACCGAAAAGGATCGCGTCACCGCTTTGCGCGCCGGTGGCATTGAGGATGCCGGCCAGCGTCGCGTCGTCGAGGAACTTGGCGATCGGCGAATTGATGCCATCGCGACCCTTCGCCGCATCCTCGACCTTCATCCACGCCAGGCCCTTGGCGCCGAACTTGCCGGCATAGGCGGCGTAGTCGTCGATCTGCTTGCGCGAGAGCATCGCGCCGCCCGGCACCTTCAGCGCGATGACACGGCCGTCGGCGGCATTGGCGACGTCGGTGAACACCTTGAAGTCGCAACCCTTCACCAGCTCCGCGATGTCGGCGAATTCCATCGCGATGCGCAGGTCGGGCTTGTCGGAACCGTAGCGGCGCATCGCCTCGGCGTAGGTCATGCGCGGGAAGGGATCGTCGAGTTCGACGCCGATCACTTCGCGGAACACCACGCGGATCATCTCCTCGACGGTGTCCTGCACGTCGCGCTCGCTCACCCACGCGAACTCCATGTCGAGCTGGGTGAATTCGAGCTGGCGGTCGGCGCGCAGCGCCTCGTCGCGGAAGCAGCGCGCGATCTGGTAGTAGCGGTCGAAGCCGGCCACCATCAGGATCTGCTTGAACAGCTGCGGCGACTGCGGCAGCGCGTAGAACTCGCCCGGGTGCAGGCGCGCCGGCACCAGGAAGTCGCGCGCGCCCTCGGGCGTGGCCTTGGTCAGGATCGGCGTCTCGATGTCCTGGAAGCCGCGCGCGTCGAGCCAGCGGCGCAGCGCCTGCACGAGCCTGATGCGCGTGCGCATCTTGCGCTGCATCTCGGGCGTGCGCAGGTCGAGGTAGCGGTACTTGAGGCGGATGTCCTCGCCCGGGTTCTCGTGCGCGTGGAACGGCAGCGGCTCGGCCTTGTTGAGCAGCTCGATCTTCGTCGCAACGACTTCGACCTGGCCGGTGCGCAGCTTCGGATTCACGTTCTGGCGGCGGCGAACGGTGCCGGTGACGCGGATCGCGTCCTCGTAACCGAGCTGCGCGGCGGCGGCGACCACGTCGGCGTTGCCGGCGGCGTCCGCGGGCTCGGCGACGACCTGGACGATCCCCTCGTGGTCCCGCAGGTCGACGAAGACGAGCTGGCCCATGTTGCGGGCGACGTCGACCCAGCCGCACAGGGTGACGGTCTGGCCGATCAGGGCCTCGTCGACGAGACCGCAGAAGTGGGTACGCATGGGGGGCTCCGGTTGGCGCGCGGACGTCGGCGCCGGAAAGGCGGGCATTTTAGCCGAGGCGGCCGGGGACGCCTTCCGGAAGCGGCTGATGGCCGCCAGCTTCGCGCCAGGCGAAGCCTGGGCAGCCCTGGAGGAACGAAGTCGCGACTGCGCCGTTCCGGTCGCGACCTGCGTCGCTCCTGCAAAAGGAAGCGAAAGGCGCGCGGCTGCAAGCCGCTCCTGCAAAACGGGAGCTAGGTGCCGGTCGCGGGCTTGGCTGCAGGCTCGCTCTTGGCCGGCTTGGCCTCCGCCTTCACCTCGGCGGGCTTGCTCTCGGGCTTGGCGGTGCTGTCGCCGGCCAGGTTGCGTTTCCTGTCGCCGTCCTTCTTGAAGTCGGTCTCGTACCAGCCGCCGCCGGCGAGGCGGAACGACGGTGCCGTCAGCTGGCGCTGCACCGCGTCAGCCTGGCAGGCCGGGCAAGCGCTCGGGTCGGGATCGGACAGTTTCTGCAGGCGGTCGAAGGCGTGGCCGCAGGCGGAACAGGCGAAGGCGTAGATGGGCATGCGTGGAAGCGGCGGCACGGAAAACCGCCGCTAGTCTGGGGCCCGGCGGCAAGGAATCAAGCGGGCGCCGCCGCATTCAGCCGGATCCGTGGTGGTCGACGCGCGATTTCCTGGCCTGGACGCGGAGACATGACGCTTCAGGCAGCGTCATAGAGAGCGAGCAGCGCCTGCTCGGCGGTGTCGAGTTCGGCGCGCAGCGCCGCCTGTTCGCGCCCCAGCTGCACGGCGCGCGCGCCGCCATCGGCATAGGCGGCCGGATTGGCGAGCTCCCCCTCCAATGCGGCGAGTCGCGCCTCCAGTTCGACGACGCGCGCCTCCGCCTTCGCCAGCCGGTGCGGATTGGCCTTGGATTTCGGGGCCGCGGGCGGCGCCGTCACGGAAGCCGCGGGAACTGGCTTTGCCACCTTGTCGGCCGCCTTGGCCGCTTCACTGCCGGGGCGCGAGCGCAGCCAAGCCGCGTACGCGTCGAGATCGCCATCGAACGGCTCGACCTTGCCGCCGGCGACGCGCACGAAGGTGTCGCACACCAGGCCGATCAGGTGGCGGTCGTGCGAGACCATCACGATCGCCCCTTCGAAATCGCTCAGCGCCTCCGCGAGCGCCTCGCGCATGTCGAGGTCGAGGTGGTTGGTCGGCTCGTCGAGCAGCAGCACGTTCGGCTGGCGCCAGGCGATCAGCGCCAGCGCGAGGCGCGCCTTCTCGCCGCCGGAGAAGCCGTCGATCGATTCGAACGCGCGGTCGCCCGGGAAATTCCACTTGCCGAGGAAATCGCGGAACGCCTGCGTCGCCATGTTCGGCGACAGTTCGCGCAGGTGGTCGATCGGCGACTGCCCCGCGTGCAGCGACTCGACCGTGTGCTGGGCGAAATAGCCGATGCGCAGGTCCGGATGCGCATTGCGCTCACCCGCGAGCGGCGCCAGCTCGCCCACCAGCGTCTTCACCAGCGTCGATTTGCCCGCGCCGTTGGGACCTAGCAGGCCGATGCGATCGCCGGCCTCGAGGCCGAAGCCGACGTCGTGAAGAATCGCGACGCGCCCGCCATCCGGCAATGGATAACCCGCGTCGACGTGGTCGAGCCGCAGCAGCGAATTCGGGATCTTCGCCGGCTGCGGGAATTCGATCCGCAGCGCACGCTCCGCGCGCACCGCCTCGGTGCCGGCCAGCTTCGCCAGCCGCTTCATGCGCGACTGCGCCTGCTTCGCCTTGCTGGCCTTTGCCTTGAATCGGTCGATGAAGCTCTGCAGGTGCGCGCGCTCGGCCTGTTCCTTCTCGAACGCGATCTGCTGCTGGCGCAGCTGCTCGGCGCGCTGGCGCTCGAAGGCGGTGTAGTCGCCGACGTAGAGCTTGGCGCGGCCTTCGTGCAGGTGCAGCGTGTGGGTGGTGACGTTGTCGAGGAACTCGCGGTCGTGCGAAATCACCAGCAGCGTGCCGGGATACTTGCGCAGCCATTCCTCCAGCCACACGACCGCGTCGAGATCGAGATGGTTGGTCGGCTCGTCGAGCAGCAGCAGGTCGGACGGCGTCATCAGCGCGCGCGCCACGTTCAGTCGCACGCGCCAGCCGCCGGAGAAGTCGGATACCGGCTTCGCATGCGTCTCCGCCGGGAAGCCGAGGCCGTGCAGCAGGCGGCCGGCGCGCGCGGTGGCGTCGTAGCCGTTGAGTTCCTCGAGCTTCTGGTGCGCGGCGGCGACGGCTTCCCAGTCCTCGTTGGCGAAGGCGTTCGCCTCGTCCTGGATCGCCTGGTGCACGGCCGCATCGCCGGAGAGCACGAAATCGATCGCCGCATCGGGCAGCGATGGCGTCTCCTGGGCGACGCTGGCGATGCGCGCCTTGCCGGGCAGGTCGATGTCGCCGCGGTCGGGCTCCAGCTCGCCCATCAGCGCCGCGAACAGGCTGGACTTGCCCGCGCCGTTGCGGCCGACCACGCCCACGCGGTAGCCCGCGTGCAGGGCCAGGTCGACGTCGGACAGCAGGAGGCGTTCGCCGCGACGGAGGGCGAACTGGCGAAAAGCGATCATGCGGCCCATTGTACCGGGCGGCACTGGCAACCCGCGGCGCGGGTTAGAGTTGAATGGCGCAGATCGGGGCGCTGTCGAAAGGAGGTCGCCGCTTGTCCAGGCTGGAATTCTTCCGGCGCATGTTGCGCCCGGCGCAACCCGCGCCCACGCCCGCCCCGGTCACAGCCGCGGAACCGGCCGCGCCGGTCGAACGCCGCGCCACGCCGCGCGTCAACGCACGCGAGGGCCTGCGCGTGCTGATCATCGACGACTCCACCACGATCATCGCGGTGCTCGGCAAAATGCTGCGCCAGAACGGCTACGAGGTGGCCGGCGCGGGCGATGCGGAGTCGGGGATCGGGATCGCGCGCACGTTCAGGCCGGACCTCGTCTACCTCGACATCGTCCTGCCCGGCATGAACGGCTTCGACGCGCTGCGCGCGCTGCGCCGCGAGGACGCCACCCGCGACACGCCGATCGTCATGATCAGCGGCAACGTGCAGGCGACCGAGCAGTTCTACGTCAAGCGCATCGGCGCCGACGATTTCATCAAGAAGCCCTTCGGCCGCGGCGAGGTCTTCGCGTGCATCCAGCAACTGGTCGAGGCCGGTCGCCTGCCCGCGCGCGCGGCGCCGCCGCCCGAGCTGCTCAACGACGACGGCAACGTTGCGCCGGCCGATGGCCACAGTCCGGAACCCACGTGCGCCCAGGCGCCTGGTGACGCCGGGACCGAGCCCGCCGGCTGAGTCTTCGTGGGCGCCGCTGCCCGCCAGTCGCGCATTGCTTTGCTTTTGCCAGCGGCGAAGCGCCAAAGCGAGCCGGCCGGTGGCGGGACGACCGGCGAGTATCGGGGAGCGAATCGTACCGATACCGGCCGGCCCGCCCTTGAAGGTTCCGCTTCCCGGCTCGAAGAGATCGAATCCAGGTGCCGTTACCTGCGGAACGCCAGCCGCCCGCCCTCCGCATCCACGTGCACCGTGTCGCCGCTGCCGAACTCGCCGGCCAGGATGCGCTGCGCGAGCGGATTCTCGATCTGCGCCTGGATCGCCCGCTTGAGCGGGCGCGCGCCGTACACCGGGTCGAAGCCGACGTTGCCCAGCAGCGCCAGCGCGCTGTCGGACAGCACGAGCGCGATGCCGCGCTCGTGCAGCCGCTTCTCCAGCCCGCGCAGCTGGATCTTCGCGATCTCGCGGATCTGCTGCTTGTCGAGCGGATGGAACACGACGATATCGTCGAGCCGGTTGATGAATTCCGGCCGGAAGTGCGCTTGCACCACGCCGAGCACCGCCGCCTTCATCTGCACGTAGCCCTCGGGCGAATCGTCGCCGGCGAGTTCCTGGATCTGGTGCGAGCCGAGGTTCGACGTCATCACGATGACGGTGTTCCGGAAGTCGACCGTGCGGCCCTGCCCGTCCGTCAGGCGGCCGTCGTCGAGCACCTGCAACAGGATGTTGAAGACGTCCGGATGCGCCTTCTCGACCTCGTCGAGCAGGATCACGCTGTACGGGCGCCGGCGCACCGCTTCCGTCAGGTAGCCGCCTTCCTCGTAGCCGACGTAGCCCGGCGGCGCGCCGATCAGTCGCGCGACCGAGTGCTTCTCCATGAACTCCGACATATCGATGCGCACCATCGCGTCGCTCGAGTCGAACAGGAAGTCCGCGAGCGCCTTGGTGAGTTCGGTCTTGCCGACGCCCGTCGGGCCGAGGAACAGGAACGAGCCTGAAGGCCGGTTCGGGTCCGACAGGCCCGCGCGCGAGCGGCGCACCGCGTCGCTCACGACCTTGATCGCCTCCTCCTGGCCCACCACGCGGGTGTGCAGCTGCGCTTCCATCTGCAGCAGCTTCTCGCGCTCGCCTTCCAGCATCTTGGCGACCGGGATGCCGGTCCAGCGCGACACCACCTGCGCGATTTCCTCGGCGGTGACCTTGTCCTGCAGCAGGGTGAAGCCCTTCTTCTCGGCTTCCTGTGCGACGGCGAGCTGCTTGTCCAGCTGCGGGATCTGCCCGTACTGGATCTCGCTCATGCGCGCGTAGTCCTGGCGGCGCTGCGCGGCCTCCAGCTCCAGGCGCGCCTGCTCGATCTGCTCCTTGATCCTGGTCGCGCCCTGCAGCGTCGCCTTCTCGGCCTTCCACACTTCTTCCAGATCGTTGTACTCGCGCTCGAGCACGCCGATCTGCGTTTCGAGGTCGCCGAGCCGCTTCTTCGATTCCGGGTCTTTTTCCTTCTTCAGCGCCTCGCGCTGGATCTTGAGCTGGATCAGGCGGCGCTCCTTGCGATCCATTTCCTCCGGCTTGGAATCGATCTCCATCCGGATGCGCGAGGCCGCCTCGTCCATCAGGTCGATCGCCTTGTCGGGCAGCTGGCGGTCGCTGATGTAGCGGTTGGACAGCGTGGCGGCGGCGACGATGGCCGGGTCGGTGATCTCGACGCCGTGATGCACCGCATAGCGCTCCTTCAACCCGCGCAGGATCGCGATCGTGTCCTCGACGCTCGGCTCGCCCACGAACACCTTCTGGAACCGCCGCTCCAGCGCGGCGTCCTTCTCGATGTACTTGCGGTATTCGTCGAGCGTGGTCGCGCCGATGCAGTGCAGCTCGCCGCGCGCGAGCGCTGGCTTGAGCATGTTGCCGGCGTCCATCGCGCCTTCGGCCTTGCCCGCGCCGACCATCGTGTGCAGCTCGTCGATGAACAGGATGATCTGGCCCTCGTTCTTGGCGAGATCGTTGAGCACGCCCTTCAGGCGTTCCTCGAACTCGCCGCGGAACTTGGCGCCGGCGATCAGCGCGCCCATGTCGAGCGAGAGCACGCGCTTGCCGCGCAGGCCTTCGGGCACCTCGTTGTTGACGATGCGCTGGGCGAGGCCTTCGACGATCGCGGTCTTGCCGACGCCGGGCTCGCCGATCAGCACCGGGTTGTTCTTGGTGCGCCGCTGCAGCACCTGGATGGTGCGGCGGATCTCCTCGTCGCGGCCGATGACCGGATCGAGCTTGCCGGACTCGGCGCGCGCGGTGAGGTCGATGGTGTATTTCTCCAGCGCCTGGCGCTGGTCTTCCGCGTTTTCCGACTGCACCTTCTCGCCGCCGCGCATGGCGTCGATCGCGGCCTCCAGCTTCTGCTTCGTCGCGCCGGCCGCCTTGAGCGCGCGACCGAGTTCGCCGCCGTCGTCCAGCGCGGCGAGCAGGAACAGCTCGCTGGCGATGAAACTGTCGCCTCGCTGCTGCGCCAGCTTGTCGGTGATGTTGAGCAGGCGGCCGAGGTCGTTGCCGACGCTGACGCCGCCGGCCTGGCCGGACACCTTCGGCAGCCTGTCGAGGATCTCGCCCAGGCGCTCGCGCAGCAGCGGCACGTTGACGCCGGCCTGGGCCAGCAACGGGCGCGTGCCACCGCCCTGCTGGTCGAGCAGCGCGGCCATCAGGTGCGCCGGCTCGATCAGGTTGTGGTCGCGGCCGACCGCGAGCGACTGCGCATCGGCCAGCGCCTGCTGGAAACGCGAGGTGAGCTTGTCCATGCGCATGGGCACGGTCTCCGGGAGCTGGGACACGGCCGTAGATGCGGGCAGGCCAGCGGCGGCACAAGGCATGGCTGGCCTGCACGCGGGCCGCACCGTATCCTCCCGCGCGAACTGTGTGGGGGGTGTCGGGCAAGTGGGTGCAATCGGATTGCCGGCGCGGAGTCGCCGGATCGGCCGGACGAAGGCGGCCGCGTGGGCCCTGTGGAACAGCGTGCAGCTGGCTTTCACGCTGGCATGGACGGCGGGCTGGATCAGCCTCGCCTCGCTGGTGCGCATGCTCACCGGCGGCCGGCACTGGCCGTTGCGGATGGCCTCGCGCTGCTGGGCGCCGGGCCTGCTCGGGGGCGCGGGCGCACGGCTCCGGATCGAAGGCGTGGAGCGCGTGGACTGGTCGCGGCCCTGCGTGCTGGTCGCCAACCACCAGTCGATCATCGACGCCTGCGCGCTGTTCCGCGCGGTGCCGGCGCCGCTGCGCTTCGTGCTCAAGCAGGAGATGGCGAAGGTGCCTTTCGTCGGCTGGTACGCGCGGGCAATGGGCATGGTGTTCATCGAACGCGGTGCCGCGCGCAGCGCACCCCAGCGCCTGCGCGACGCGGTGGCGCTGGTGCGCGGTGGCGCGGTCTTGTGCGCATTCCCGGAAGGCACGCGCAGCCGCGACGGCAGCGTCGGCCCGTTCAAGGGCGGCGTGCTGCAGGTGGCGATCGAGGCCGGCGTGCCGGTGGTGCCGGTGGCACTGCAGGGCAGTGGCGCGGTGTTGCCGGCGGCGGGCTTCCGCGTGCGGCCGGGCGCGATCGCCGTGCGCTTCGGCGAGCCGATCGCGACCACCGGGCTGGCCAGCGAGGATCGCAACACGCTCGCGCGGCGGGCGCGCGAGGCGGTGGTGGAGTTGCTGCATCCGCAACGCTGATCGCAGCGATCAGTGCCATCGCATCCGGCGTACTCCGGCCTTCTGCGAACGACTCATGGCCTCAGCTCCGCGCAGGCGATGATCCAGCGCCTTTGTCGCGGATGCGGGTGGAGCGCAGCGACGTCGCCGCCCCGCGGACGATGGCAATCGGAACAACCACTGGGCCGGCTTCGTGGTTGCGAACCCCGCGTGAACCCGTTGCTAACGCCGCCTTGTCCAGAATGCGCGCATGTCTGCACACCGCGACCCGCCCCGGCCGCGACCGCCGCGACCGGCCGACGACTGGGCGTTGTTCCTCGATGTCGACGGATGCCTGATCGAATTCGCCGACGCGCCGGATGAAGTCTCCGTCCCGGTGGGCGTGCCCGCCTTGCTGGAGCGGCTCGGCGAGCGCCTGGGTGGCGCGGTGGCGCTGGTCAGCGGCCGCGCGCTGAGCAGCCTCGACAGCCTGTTCGCGCCCCTGCGCATGACCGCGGCGGGGCTGCACGGACTGGAGCGCCGCAGCGCGCTCGCCGAAGTCGCGGCCCCGCCGCGCTCGCCCGCGCTCGGCGCGATCCGCGAAGAAGCGCGCACGCTCGCCAACGGTTTCCCGGGCGCGCTGGTCGAGGACAAGGGCGCGGCGATCGGCCTGCACTGGCGGCGCGCGCCGCAGGCCGCGGAGACGCTGCGCGCGTTCGCCGAGGCCGCGCTGCCGCGCCTGCCCGGCTACCGCCTGCAGCACGGCGACCACGTCGTCGAACTGCGTCCGGCCGAAGGCGACAAGGGCGTGGCGATCCGCGCGTTGATGGACGAGCCACCGTTCCGTGGCCGCGTGCCGGTGTTCGCCGGCGATGACGTCACCGACGAAAGCGGCTTCGCCATCGTCAACGCGCAGGGCGGCGTGAGCGTGCTGGTCGGCAGCCGCGAACCCAGCGCCGCGCACTACGGCCTGCGCGACCCCGCCGACGTGCTCGACTGGCTCGCAACGGAGGACGTCCGATGACCGCACCGCGCGTGCAGCCCAACCTCGACCTCGGCCTGGTCGGCAACGGCAGCCTCGGCGCGCTCGTCGACGCGCAGGGCCGCGTGGTGTGGTGCTGCCTTCCCGCGTTCGACGGCGACCCGGCGTTCTGCGCATTGCTGCAGCCGAAGCTCGGCGGCGGCGACTGGGCGGTGGATGTCGAGGATTTCGCCCACGCCGAACAGCACTACATCGCCAACACCGCCGTGCTCTGCACGCGCCTGCACGACGCGCACGGCGGCATCGTCGAACTCACCGACTTCGCGCCGCGCTGGCACCAGCACGGGCGCTTCTACCGCCCGGTGATGCTGCTGCGGCGCATCCGCCGGATCGCCGGCAGCCCGCGCATCCGCCTGCGCCTGCGCCCGCTGGCCGACTGGGGCGCACGCGTGCCCGAACGCACCTGGGGCAGCAACCACCTGCGCTTCCTGCTGCCGGACATGATCCTGCGCCTGACCACCGACGCACCGTTGCGCCTGGTGCGCGACGAGCTGCCGTTCCTGCTCGAGCACGACCTGCACTGCGTGCTCGGCCCGGACGAGACGCTCACCCAGCCGGTCGACGAATTCCTGCGCCACGCCGAGCGGCAGACGATCGACTACTGGCGCGAATGGGTGCGCTACCTCTCGATCCCCCTCGAATGGCAGGAGGCGGTGATCCGCAGCGCGATCACGCTGAAGCTGTGCCAGTACGAGGACACCGGCGGGATCGTGGCCGCGCTGACCACGTCGATTCCCGAAGCGCCGCACACGCCGCGCAACTGGGACTACCGCTACTGCTGGCTGCGCGACGCGGCGTTCGTGGTGCGCGCGCTGAACCGGTTGGGCGCGACGCGCAGCATGGAGGAGTACATCCGCTACATCTTCAACCTCGTCGCCGGCGAGGAGCGCGAACTGCAGCCGGTGTTCGGCATCGGCTTCGAGACCGAGCTCGCCGAGCAGGACGTGCCGAGCCTGGCCGGTTACCGCGGCATGGGGCCGGTGCGCTGCGGCAACCTCGCCTGGGTGCAGAAGCAGCACGACGTCTATGGCAGCGTGGTGCTGGCCGCGACGCAGCTGTTCTTCGACCAGCGCCTGGAGCGGCCGGGCGACGCGGCGATGTTCCAGCGCCTCGAGCCGCTGGGCGAGCGTGCCTTCGCCCTGCACGACCAGCCCGACGCCGGACTGTGGGAGTTCCGCGGCCGCGCGCACGTGCACACGTACTCCAGCGTGATGTGCTGGGCGGCGTGCGACCGCCTCGCCAAGATCGCCGCGCGCTTCGGCCTCGGCGAGCGCGTGGCGTACTGGCGCGGGCGCGCCGGCATCATCCGCGAGCGCGTGCTGCGCGAGGCGTGGAATGCCGAGCGCGGCCATTTCGCCGACGCCTTCGGCGGCGAGCGCCTGGACGCCAGCCTCCTGCTGCTCGCCGACCTCGGTTTCCTGCCCGCCGACGATCCGCGCTTCATCGGCACCGTGGAAGCGATCGGCCGCGAACTCAAGCGCGGCGACGCGCTGTTCCGCTACATCGCGCCGGACGATTTCGGCGCGCCCGAGACGAGCTTCACCATCTGCACCTTCTGGTACATCGACGCGCTCGCCGCGATCGGTCGGCTGCCGGAGGCGCGCGCGATGTTCGAGCGCCTGCTGCTGCAACGCAATCCGCTCGGACTGCTGTCGGAGGACCTGTCCTTCGAGGACGGCGAGCTGTGGGGAAATTTCCCGCAGACCTACTCGCACGTCGGGCTGATCATCGCAGCGCAGCGACTGAGCCGGCCGTGGACGGACGCCGCATGAAAAGGCGAGCGCGATGAGCCGCCTCGTCGTCGTCTCCAACCGCGTGCCCCTGCCGCACGACGCCGCGCGCGCCGGCGGCCTGGCCGTGGCGCTGCGCTCGTCGCTGGAGGAAACCGGCGGCATGTGGTTCGGCTGGAGCGGCAAGCGCGTGCGCGGCGAATCGGGCGAGCGCCACGTCGAGCGCGACGGCAACATCCGCTATGTCACCGTCGACCTGTCGTGGGTGGACTTCGAGGCGTACTACAACGGCTTCGCCAACCGCACGCTGTGGCCGCTGCTGCACTTCCGCATGGACCTGGTCGACTACAACCGCGAGACCTGGGCCGGCTACCTGCACGTCAACGCGCTGTTCGCCGACCGCCTCGCCAACGAGCTGTGCGAGGACGACATCATCTGGGTCCAGGACTACCACCTGATCCCGCTCGCGCAGCGCCTGCGCGAACGCGGTGTCGGCAACCGCATCGGCTTTTTCCTGCACGTGCCGATGCCCTCCTCCGACCTGCTCGCCGCGTTGCCCGCGCATCGCGAGCTGTTCGCCGCGCTGTCGTCCTACGACCTGGTCGGCTTCCAGACGGTGCGCGACCTCGAGCGCTTCCAGGACTACGTGCGCCTGTTCGGCGGTGGCAAGGTGGTGACGCAGGGCGAACTGGAAACGTCCGATGGCCGCCGCTTCCGCGCCGGCGCCTTCCCCATCAGCATCGACACCCGCGGCATCGCGCGGCAGGCGGAGGCGGCGGTGCGCAAGCAGTCGGTGCAGCGCCTGCGCGCCTCGCTCACCAACCGCGAGCTCGCCATCGGCGTGGACCGGCTCGACTATTCGAAGGGACTGCCGGAGCGCTTCCGCGCCTTCGAGCGCTACCTCGAGCGCCATCCCGACCAGCGCGGCCACCTCACCTTCCTGCAGATCGCGCCGCCCTCGCGGGGCGAGGTGCCGGAGTACCAGGCGCTGCGCCGCACCCTCGAAGGGCTTGCGGGGCACATCAACGGCCTGCACTCCTCGCCGGACTGGACGCCGGTGCGTTACGTCAACCGCGATTTTTCCCACGACGTCCTGACCGGCTTCTACCGCGCCGCCGACATCGCGCTGGTGACGCCGCTGCGCGACGGCATGAACCTCGTGGCGAAGGAGTTCGTCGCCTCGCAGGACGTGGAGGATCCCGGCGTGCTGGTGCTGTCGCGTTTCGCCGGCGCGGCGAACGAGCTGCGCGAGGCGCTCCAGGTCAATCCCTACGACATCGATGGCGTGGCCGATGCGCTCGCGATCGCCCGCACGATGCCGCTCGCGGAGCGTCGCGAGCGCTGGCGCGCGATGATGGCGACGCTGGAGCGCCACGACATCGTCGCGTGGCGGCAGAGCTATCTCGGAGCGCTCGCCGGCGCTTGAAAAGCTTTTGTAGGAGCGGGCTTACAGCCGCGAGCTTCCCAGGTTGTCACCTGTAGCTTGCTGTAGGAGCGACGTAAGTCGCGACAGCGGCACCGTGGCCGCGACTTGCGTCGCTCCTACAAAAGCGAGACATGCGAGGGGAAAGCGCGCGCTGCAAGCCGCTCCTACAGGTCGGTGTCGACGGGCGTGTCGCGCCACACCAGCGTCGCCATCCGTCCGGTGCGCTGGTCGCGGCGATGCGAGAAGAAGCGGGCCGCGTCCGAAATCGTGCACAGGCCGCCACCGAGGACGCGCTCGACGCCCACGGCCTCCAGCCGCTGGCGCGCGAGCCGGTACAGGTCGACGCGCCAATGGCCCGGCCGGCTGGCCGCGAATGCAGCGGCCGCATGCGCGTCGCGCGACACGAACGCGTCGCGCACTTCGTCGCCGACTTCGTAGGCGTCCGGCCCGGCGGCCGGACCGAACCAGGCGAGCAGGCGCGCGGGCGGCGTGCGCATCGCCGCGACCGTCGCCTCCAGCACGCCGGCAGCGAGGCCGCGCCAGCCGGCGTGCGCGGCACCGATCTCGTTGCCATCCTCGGTGCAGAACACCACCGGCAGGCAGTCGGCGGTGAGGATGGCGAGCACCACGCCGGGCGTTGACGTCACGGCGGCATCCGCTTCCGCCTCGGCAGCATCCTCGCCGGGCGCGTCGAAGCGCAGCACGCGGGTGCCATGCACCTGCCGCAGCCAGCGCGGCGCGGACGGCAGTTCCAGCCCGCGCTCGAGCATCTCGCGGTTCGCGGCGACGGCGCCGGTGGCGTCGCCGTTGCGCAGCCCGAACGAGAAGCGGTCGAACGGCGGCTGCGAATCGCCCGCCGGGCCGCGCAGGGTCGTCAACGCGCTGACTCCGGACGGCGCCGGCCAGTCGGCGGGCAGGACGCTGGCACGCACCTGCTCCGAGATGTCGCGCATCGCCGCGTGGTAGGGCGTCGCGCAGAACACGCCGGGCGGCGGCGGCTTCGGCCAGGGCATCAGCGCCCCGCGTCCGCGCGCACGGCGGCATCCTCGCGCAGCGCGCCCAGCAACTGTTGCATGTCCGCCGGCAGCGGCGCGCTGCAGCGCACGGGCTCGCCCGTCAGTGGATGCGCGAATTCCAGCACTTCGGCGTGCAACGCCTGCCGGCGGAAACCACGCAGCGCGTCCAGCAGCTCCGGCGTCGCCCCGCGCGGCAGCTTCAGCGGGCCGCCGTAGAGCGGATCGCCGACGATCGGGTGCTTGAGATGCGCCATGTGCACGCGGATCTGGTGCGTGCGGCCGGTCTCGAGCCGGCATTCCAGCGCGGTGTGCGCGCGGAAGCGCTCGCGCAGGCGGTAGTGGGTGACCGCCTCGCGGCCGTCCTCGCGCACCGCCATGCGCAGGCGGTCGCGCGGATGGCGGTCGATCGGCCCCTCCGCGGTGCCGCCGGCGACCAGCGCGCCGACCACGACCGCCACGTACTGGCGGTGCACCGCGCGCGCGGACAGCTGTGCGACGAGGGCGGTGTGCGCGGGCAGGGTGCGCGCGACGACCATGACGCCCGAGGTGTCCTTGTCGAGCCGGTGCACGATGCCGGCGCGCGGCAGCACGGCGAGCGCCGGGTCGCGGTGCAGCAGCGCGTTGACCAGTGTGCCGGCCGGATTGCCCGCGCCGGGATGCACGACCAGGCCGGCCGGCTTGTCGAGCACGAAGACCGCCGCGTCCTCGTACAGCACGTCAAGCGGGATGTCCTCCGCCGCGGCGTCCGTTTGCGTCGCCAGCACGATCTCCAGCGCCACCGCCTCGCCACCGTGCACCGGATCGCGCGGCCGCACGGTGCGCCCGTCGAGGCGCGCCTGGCCCGCCTTGATCCACTCGGCCAGGCGTGAACGCGAGAATTCCGGGAACAACTCGGCCAAGACGGCGTCGAAGCGGCGACCGGCGGCGTCGGCCGGCACCCGGGCGGTGCGGATTTCACGGCTGGCATCGGACGGATCAGGCATCGTGCGGCCGGCAGTCAGGGGGCGCGGGGGCGGGACTGCTATTATCGGCGCTTCGTGCCTCCGGCGCCCCGTGGCTTCCCATGACCTTCCGCTTTCCCTCGCGAGCGACCCTGCGTTCCCTCCTGCTCCTGCTGCTGGTGGCGGTGATCGCCGCGCCCGGCTGCGCGCGCTTCAAGACCAGGAGCAAGGACGCGAACGAAGGCGTTCCGGTCGAGCAGCTGTACACCAAGGGCCACAACCTGATGACCTACGGCAACTGGGATGCCGCCGCGACCGTGTACAAGCGCCTGGTCGCGCAGTACCCCTACGGCCCGTACACCGAGCAGGCGCTGATGGAGACCGCCTACGCCCAGTACAAGTCGGGCGACAACGACGACGCGATCTCCACCATCGACCGCTTCATCCGCACCTACCCGACCCACCGCAACATCGCCTACCTGTACTACCTGCGCGGCCTGGTCGATTCCAGCCGCGACACGGTGTTCCTGCAGCGCGTGTGGAAGCTCGACACCAGCCGGCGCGACCTCGCCACGCCGATGCAGGCCTACAACGACTTCAAGACGGTCGCCGACCGCTACCCCAACAGCCGCTACGCCGACGACGCGCGCCAGCGCATGGGTGCGCTGCGCAACATGTTCGCCCGCCACGAACTGGAGACCGCGCTGTACTACATCCGTCGCGGCGCCTACGTCGCCGCCGCCGACCGCGCCAAGTACCTGCTGGAGACGTATCCGCAAAGCGTCTGGCAGAACGACGCCGTGGCCACGCTCGCCGAGGCCTACACGCGCCTGGGCAACAAGACCCTCGCCGACGATGCCCGCCGCGTGCTGCAGCAGAACGATCCCAGCCACCCGTGGCTGCGCGGCGAATGGCCGGACTACCCGTCGAAGCTGCGTGCGCTGAATCCGTTCGCCGGCGAACGCTCGGCCGTGGATGTCCACTGAGCCGGATTGCCCTCACCACAAAAACGCCGCCTCCGGGCGGCGTTTTTGCTTATGGGAGCGGCCAACAGCCGCGGGCTTCCGCCTCCGCTTTGTCGTTGCAGGGGCGACGTAAGTAAGGCGCGACCGATACTGGAGTCGCGACGTACGATGCACCTGCGAACCACAGCAACGGACCGCGGCTGCAAGCGGCTGCTACCGCCTCGCCCGCCAACAGCTTCGTCCGCTAGTCGCGATATCCGTTGCTGATCGGGTAACGCCGCTCGCGTCCGAACGCACGCCGCGAGACCTTCGGTCCCGGCGCCGCCTGGTGGCGCTTCCACTCGCTGATCCTGACCAGCCGCAACACCCGGTCGACCGTCGCCGCGTCGAAACCGGCGGCGACGATCTCCGCGCGCGACTGCTCCTGGTCGACATGACGGTAGAGGATCGCGTCCAGCACGTCGTAGGGCGGCAGCGAATCCTGGTCGGTCTGGTTGTCGCGCAGTTCCGCGGAAGGCGGGCGCTCGATCACGGCGTCGGGGATCACCGGCGTGCCGCCGACGGTATTGCGCCAGCGCGCCAGCGCGTACACCTCGGTCTTGTACAGGTCCTTGAGCGGCGCGTAGCCGCCGCACATGTCGCCGTAGATCGTGGCGAACCCGACCGCGTACTCGCTCTTGTTGCCGGTGGTCAGCAGCAGCCCCCCGAACTTGTTGGCCAGCGCCATCATCAGCGCGCCGCGGGTTCGCGACTGCAGGTTTTCCTCGGCAAGATCGGGCGCCAGGCCGGCGAATGCCTCGCCGAGCGCGTCCAGGTAGCCCTGGAACGGCTTCTCGATCGGCAGGGTGAGCAGGCGCACGCCCTGCAGCGCGCACTGCTCGGCGGCAAGGTCGTTCGACAGGCCGGCGGTGTAGCGCGACGGCAGGCGCACCGCGGTCACGTTCTCCGCGCCGAGCGCATCGACGGCCATCGCCAGCACCAGCGCCGAATCGATGCCGCCCGACAGCCCCAGCCACACGCTGGAGAAGCCGTTCTTCCCGCAGTAATCGCGGATGCCGCGCACGACCGCGCGCCAGGCGAGCGCGTCGCGTCCTTCCTCGGTCTCGACCGGCCAGCTCACCGGCGTGAAGCTGCGCGCCGCCGGGTCGAAGTCGGCCACGAGCCAGTGGTCCTCGAAGGCCCGCGCGGCCGGATACACGCTGCCGCTGCCGTCGGCGAGCACCGACGCGCCGTCGAACACCAGCGAATCCTGTCCGCCGACCACGTTGAGGTACGCCAGGCCGACGCCGCTTTCGTGCACGCGCTGGGCGAGCAGCGCGTCGCGCTGGGCGTGCTTGTCGCGCTCGAACGGCGAGGCATTCGGCACGAGGACCAGCTGCGCACCGGCGCGTCCGGTTTCCGCGAGCGGCTCGGGGAACCACAAGTCCTCGCAGATGACGAGGCCGACGCGCGCGTCGCCGATGTCGAAGACGCAGGCCTCCTGGTCGGGATCGACGTCGAAATAGCGACGCTCGTCGAAGACCGCGTAATTGGGCAGTTCGCGCTTGCGGTAGGTGCATTCGACCCGCCCGTCGCGCAGCACGCTGGCGGCGTTGTAGACGACGGCGCCCGCGCTCTGCGGCCAGCCGACCACCGCGACGATGCCCTGTGTCGCAGCCGCGATGCGCTGCAATGCCGACTCGCAGTCGGCGAGGAAGGAGGGCCGCAGCAGCAGGTCCTCCGGCGGATACCCGCTGAGCGCGAGTTCCGGGAACAGCACGACGTCCGCGCCATGCGCGTCGCGCGCCTCGGCGATCAACGCGGCGATGCGTTCCGCGTTCGCGGTGACGGCACCGACCGGGAAATCGAACTGGGCAAGGGCGAGCCGGAGCGTCATGGTGTCTGGAAAAATGCACAGGGGCCGCGTGTGGCGGCCCCTGTTGTCGCACAAAGCTGCATGGCGCGGCGGCTTACTTCGCCAGCCGCTTCGCGATCGCCGCGCCGAGGTCGCCGGGCGACTTCACCGTGGTGACACCGGCCTGCTCCATCGCGGCGAACTTGCCTTCGGCGGTGCCGGTGCCGCCCGAGGCGATCGCGCCGGCGTGGCCCATGCGCTTGCCCTTCGGCGCGCTGGCGCCTGCGATGAAGCCGACCACCGGCTTGGTCACGTGTTCGGCGATGAACTCGGCCGCCTCTTCCTCGGCACTGCCGCCGATCTCGCCGACCATGATGATGCCTTCGGTCTGCGGATCGTCCTGGAACCAGCGCAGCGCGTCGATGAAGTTGGTGCCGTTGATCGGGTCGCCGCCGATGCCGATGCAAGTCGACTGGCCGAGGCCGACGTCGGTGGTCTGCTTGACCGCTTCGTACGTCAGCGTGCCGGAACGCGACACGATGCCGATCTTGCCCGGCTTGTGGATGTGGCCCGGCATGATGCCGATCTTGCATTCGCCCGGGGTGATGATGCCGGGGCAGTTCGGCCCGATCAGCACCACGTCGTCGTAGCCGTTGAGGGTGTTCTTGACGCGCAGCATGTCCAGCACCGGGATGCCCTCGGTGATGCACACGATCACCTTGATGCCGGCATCGGCCGCCTCGAGGATCGCGTCGGCCGCGAACGGCGGCGGCACGTAGATGACCGACGCATCGGCGCCGGTCTCGGCGACCGCGTCGGCGACGGTGTTGAAGACCGGCAGGCCGAGGTGCTCGGTGCCGCCCTTGCCGGGGGTCACGCCGCCGACGACCTTGGTACCGTATTCCAGCATCTGCTCGGCGTGGAAGGTGCCCTGCGAGCCGGTGAAGCCCTGGACGATCACCTTCGTATTCTTGTTGACGAGAACGCTCATCGAAAATCCTTGCTCGCTTTGTGTAGGAGCGGCTTATAGCCGCGAGCTCTTGTCTGGGTAGAAAAGCTCGCGGCTATAAGCCGCTCCTACAGGGAAAATGTCAGGCGGCCTTCGCCACCGCGGCGACGGCCTTCTTCGCGCCGTCGTTGATGTCGTCGGCGGGAATGATCGCGAGGCCGGAGTTCTTCAGGAGTTCCTTGCCGGCTTCGACGTTGGTTCCCTCCAGGCGCACGATCACCGGCACCTTGACCGCGACTTCCTTGACCGCCGCGATGATGCCTTCGGCGATCATGTCGCAGCGGACGATGCCGCCAAAGATGTTGACGAAGATCGCCTTCACGTCCGGGTCGCGCAGGATCAGCTTGAACGCCTCGGTCACGCGTTCCTTGTTGGCGCCACCGCCGACGTCGAGGAAGTTGGCGGGCTCGCCGCCTTCCAGCTTGATGACGTCCATCGTCGCCATGGCGAGGCCGGCGCCGTTGACCATGCAGCCGATGTTGCCGTCCATGGTCACGTAGTTGAGGTCGTGCTGCGAGGCGAGCACCTCGGTCTCGTCCTCCTGGCGGATGTCGCGCATCGCGGCGAGTTCGGCGTGGCGGAAGGTCGCGTTGTCGTCGGAGTTGACCTTGCCGTCGAGCACCGCGAGGTTGCCGTCGGTGAGGATGGCGAGCGGGTTGAGCTCGACCAGCGACAGGTCCTTCTCGTTGAACAGCTTGAACAGGCCCAACATGATCTTCGTCAGCTGGTTGACCTGCTTGGCGTTGAGGCCGAGGCCGAAGCCCATGTCGCGGCACTGGTACGGCTGCAGGCCCTGCACGTAGCTGACGTGCAGCGTCTTGATCGCGTCGGGGTTCTCTTCCGCGGTCTTCTCGATCTCCACGCCGCCCTCGCTGGAGGCGATGAAGGTGATGGTCTTGGTCGAGCGGTCGACGAGGACCGAGAGATACAGCTCCTTGGCGATGTCGGTGGCCTGGGTCACCAGCACCGCATCCACCGGCAGGGCGACGCCGGCCGACTGGTAGGTCTCCATCTTCGTCCCGAGCATGCCCTGCGCGTACTCGCGCACCTGCTCGAGCGTCTTGGCGAGCTTGACGCCGCCGGCCTTGCCGCGGCCACCCGCGTGGATCTGGGCCTTGACCACCCAGAAGTCGCCACCGATGGCCTTGGCGGCCTCGACGGCCTCGTCCGGCGTGCGCGCCACGCGCCCGGCCGGCACGGCGATGCCGTACTCGGCAAACAACTGCTTCGCCTGATATTCGTGGAAGTTCATGCGTCACCAGCAAGGGGAGAGAACTCCGCGCGGAGGACGGCCGGCATGGGCCGCGGGCGCGAAGGCCGCCCATTGTCGCCGATGGGGCGGGCACGGGCAAAACGACCCCGCCGAAAAGCGCTGGCAAATCGCGGCATACTCGCCCCGACTTTCCGTGCCAGGCCGCCCGCTTGCCGACCGGTTTCGTCTCCCGCCTCGTCCTGTTCGGTCCCGGCGACGCCGAGCAGCGCCGCGAGCTCTATTTCTTCAGCCTGTACCGCATCTTCGAGGCGGCGCTGCTGTCGCTCGTGCTGTTCACCCCGCCGGGCGTGCTGGTGGAGGCACCCCGCCATGCGCTGCTGGGGCAGGCCAGCGCGCTCGTCTACCTGGTCGCGTCCTGGGTGCTGCTGTACTGGGTGCACCGCCGCCGCCCGCTGGGCGCGCAGGTCATGCTCGGCGCCGCGATCGACATCGCCGCCGCCGCCCTCGCCACCCACGCGCTACCGGCCTCGGCGCCGGGCATCGCGCTGATGCTGCTGTTCAACGTCGGCTCGGCCGCGCTGCTGCTGCCGTGGCGCTACGGCCTGGCGGGCGGCGCGCTCGCCTCCGCCGCACTGATCGGCGAATACGTCTGGAGCGTGCTGCGGGACACCAACGACGCGCGACCACTGGCCGAACGCGTCATGTTCGCCGTCAGCTTCATGTCGATCGCGATGCTCACGAACCTGCTCGGCCGGCAGATGCGCGAAAGCCGTGCGCTGGCCGAGCGCCGCGGCGCCGAGCTTGCCGACCTCGCCGAAGTGAATGAGCTGATCATCCGCCGCATGCGCACCGGCGTGCTGCTGGTTGATGGCAAAGGCCGCATCCGCCTGGCCAACGAGGCGGCGCAGGCGCTGCTCGGCGAGCACGACGAGGAGCGCAACCTCGCGCTCGCCGCTCCGGAACTCGCACGACGCATGCGCCAGTGGCTGGACGAAGGCCGCGCCAACGACACGCCATTGCGCCTCGGAAGCGATGCGGCCGAGGTGCTGCCGCGCTTCGCGCGCCTGCGCGCCAGCGGCGAGAGCGTGCTCGTGTTCCTCGACGACACCGCGCTGGTGTCGCGGCGCGCGGAATCGATGACGCTGGCCACGCTCGGCCGCTTCTCGGCCAGCCTCGCGCACGAGATCCGCAATCCGCTGGCGGCGATCAGCTACGCCACGCAACTGCTGGAGGAATCCAGCGAAGTGTCCGAAGGCGATCGCCGCCTGCTGCAGATCATCCACCAGCAGTGCCTGCGCACCAACGGCATCGTCGAAAGCGTGCTCGGCATCGCCCGGCGCGAGCGGGCCAACGCCGAGCACGTCGACCTGCTCGCCTTCGCCCGCCGCTTCGTCGACGACTACCGGCAGATGCTGCAGCCCGAGGCCGGTACGCTGCAGGTCGCCGGCGGCCCGGCGCCGGTGCCGTCCATGGTCGACCCGCGCCACCTGCAGCAGATCCTCACCGTGCTGGTGCAGAACGCGCTGACCTACGGCCGCCTGCCCGATGCGCCGTCCCGCGTGACCCTCGCCGTGCGCGTGGCCGACGGCCGGCCGGCGATCGACGTGACCGACCGCGGCCCCGGCATTCCCGAAGGCAACGCGGCGCAGCTGTTCCGGCCGTTCTTCACCACCTCCGAGCACGGCACCGGCCTCGGCCTGTACATCGCCCGCGAACTCGCGCGCGCCAACGACGCCAGCCTTGACTACGTGCCCGTCCCCGGCGGCGGCAGCTGTTTCCGCCTGCTGCTCGCCGGCGTGCACGCGTTGGCGCCGGCCTGAGCCCTGGAGAAAGAGAACAGAGCAAGGGCGGGCGCCCTGTTCTTTTCGACTGGGCCGCCGATAAGACGACGTGCGGCGGACGGACTGCGACGGACAGAGACTGAATTCTTCAGCCGCCACCCCCATGACGGTCGTCATTTGGCCCGTCTTCACCCTTCCGTTATGGTGTAGGAATGACCGACCCCCGCGGCACTCCCCCCAGCGCGCTGATCGTCGACGACGAGCACGACATCCGCGAGCTGCTGGTGCTGACGCTCGGCCGCATGGGCCTGCGCACCGAGACCGCCGCCACCCTCGCCGGTGCACGCGCGCAGCTGGCGCAATCGCGCTACGACCTGTGCCTGACCGACATGCGCCTGCCGGACGGCTCGGGCATCGAGCTGGTCGCCGAGATCACCGCGCGCCATCCGAACACGCCGACCGCCGTCATCACCGCCTTCGGCAACGTCGAAGCCGCGGTCGACGCGCTGAAGGCCGGCGCCTTCGACTTCGTCAGCAAGCCGGTCGACCTCAACGTGCTGCGCGGCCTGGTCAAGCACGCGCTCGAACTTGGCCAGCAGCGTCGCGAGCAGACCGCGAAGATGCGCGCCGAGACCGGCATTTCGCGCCTGAGCGGCGACTCGGCCGCGATGCAGGCACTGCGCGCGACCGTCGCCAAGGTCGCCCGCAGCCAGGCGCCGATCTACATCGTCGGCGAATCGGGCGTGGGCAAGGAACTGGTCGCGCGCACCATCCACGCCGAGAGCAGCCGCGCGGCCGGCCCCTTCATCCCGGTCAACTGCGGCGCCATCCCGGCCGAACTCATGGAGAGCGAGTTCTTCGGCCACAAGAAGGGCAGCTTCACCGGCGCGCATGTCGACAAGGCCGGCCTGTTCCAGGCGGCGGACGGCGGCACGCTGTTCCTCGACGAGATCGCCGAGCTGCCGCTGCCGATGCAGGTCAAGCTGCTGCGCGCGATCCAGGAGAAGTCGATCCGCCCGGTCGGCGCCTCGGCGGAAGTGCCGGTGGACGTGCGCATCCTCTCGGCCACCCACAAGGATCTGTCCGCCCTGGTCGCCGACGGCCGCTTCCGCCACGACCTCTACTACCGCATCAACGTCATCGAACTGCGCGTGCCGCCGCTGCGCGAGCGCGGCGACGACCTCCCGCAGCTGGCCGCCGGCATCCTCGCCCGCCTCTCCCAGGTCCAGCGGCGCCCGGCCCCGGCACTGGGGGGGGGACGCCCTCGCCGCCCTGCGCGGCTACCC
>JABFWF010000266.1 GCA_013362405.1 Lysobacter sp.
GTTCATGGGAGCTTGCAGATTGCGCCGTCCTGCCGCTTCCGCCTGCCAGAGCAATTCAACAAGCGATGTCAGTCAAGAAGAGCCGGCCACAGGGACCGGCTCTTGGGGTGGCTGCTGCCAGGAGCGAGGCCGCTCCTGCCGTCCCGCAGCCTGCAGCAGAGGTGATACCCTCCGCGCGTGACTTCCCTCGCCAACCGATTCCGCCAAGTGGGGCTGCATCGGCCCCGGCTCCTGGCTGCCGTCGGGGTCGGCACGGTGGCCTTCTTTCTCCTGCCTGCGGGATGGACCTTGACGGCGCGCCTGCTGGTCGCCTGGAACATGGGCGTGTGGCCTTACCTCGCGGCCTTGACATGGCTCATGGTGCGCACCAGCGCTGACGGCGTGCGAGGCATTGCCAAGCAGGAGGACGCCAGCAGCGTCGGCCTGATGGTGAGCATGTGCGGCGCTGCCGCTCTCAGCCTCGCGGCCATCGTCGTGGAACTTGCGCGCGGCGACGAATCCGGGCAAAGCGCGCTGTTCGTCGACGGCATCACCGTGCTCACTCTCGCCGGGTCGTGGCTCCTGATCGCGGCGCTTTACACGTTCCACTACGCGCACCTGTACTACTCGGCACCCGCGCACCGGCTGCCGCTGGAGTTCCCTGAAGGCCTGAAGTCGCCTTCCTACGTCGACTTCATGTACTTCGCATTCACGATCTCCGTGGCGGTCCAGACCTCGGACGTTTCCGTGCGCACGACGTCCATGCGCGCGACCGTCATGGTCCAGTCGGTGCTGTGCTTCTTCTTCAATCTGGCAATCCTCGGGTTGTCGATCAACATCGCGGCGGGGGTTGCCGGCGCCCATTGATGCGGGTCGCCGCCGACGGGGTGCCCGGACGGCTCGATCGGTCGCGTCGAAGCCCCACGTCCAGCCAATTGGCGTGCCGGCCGCCGCAAGGCTAGGATGCGGGCCATGGCTTCCATCCGCCCTCGCTACCGCGGCTTGTTCCCCGTCGTGCCGACGACCTTCACGGAATCCGGCGAGCTGGACCTGGCCAGCCAGAAGCGCTGCGTCGACTTCATGATCGACGCCGGCTCCGATGGCCTGGCGATCCTGGCCAACTTCTCCGAGCAGTTCCTGCTGGCCGACGAGGAGCGCGAAGTGCTCACGCGGACCATCCTGGAGCATGTCGCGGGCCGTGTCCCGGTCATCGTGACCACCACGCACTCCAGCACCCGGGTCTGCGCCCAGCGTTCGCGCCGTGCGCAGGAGATGGGCGCCGCGATGGTCATGGTCATGCCGCCCTACCACGGCGCCACCTTCCGCGTGGGCGAGAAGCAGATCCACGAGTTCTACGCGCGCCTGTCCGACGCGCTGGACGTGCCGATCATGATCCAGGACGCGCCCGCTGCGGGAACGCCGCTATCGGCGGAGTTCCTGGCGCACATGGCGCGCACGATCGAACACGTCGCCTACTTCAAGATCGAGACCGCCGGCGCGGCAGCCAAGTTGCGCGAGGTGATCCGCCTTGGCGGCGATGCGATCGAAGGCCCCTGGGACGGCGAGGAGGCGATCACGCTGCTGCCGGACCTGGAAGCCGGCGCCACCGGCTCGATGACCGGCGGCGGCTACCCGGACGGCATCCGCCAGATCCTCGATCCCTGGTTCGCGGGCCAGCGCGAGCAGGCGATCGCCGCCTACGAGCGCTGGCTCCCGCTGATCAACCTGGAGAACCGCCAGTGCGGCTTCCTGGCCGCCAAGGCGCTGATGAAGGAAGGCGGCATCATCGCCTGCGAGGCGCCGCGCGCGCCGTGGCCGGCGCTGAACCCGCACAGCCGTTCGCAGTTGATCGACGCCGCGCGTCGCCGGGACGTGCTGGCGCTGCGCTGGGCGGCCTGAGCGACGACAAGTCGCTGCCCGCCCGTCGACCCTTCCCACATTCGAGCCGGAAGGCCAGTCGTACACGCCGCTCAAACGGCCGCGTGCTGCACAAGCCTTGCCAGTTCGTCCACGTCGGCCGGCTTGACCAGGTAGTGGTCGAATCCCGCCTCGTCGCCGCGCTGGCGGTCGCCCTCGCTGCCGTAGCCGGTGAGCGCGATGTACGTCGCCCGGCGCCCCGGCGTGCGTTGCCGCAGTGCCTGGGCCAGTGCATAGCCGTCCATGCCGGGCAGGCCGATGTCCAGCACGAACACGTCGAACGTGCCGCCCTCGATCGCGCCGAGCGCACGCTGCGGGTCGTGCTCGACGCGCACCTCGTGGCCCAGGCTGTCGAGGAACACCCCCAGCGACTCCGCGGCGTCCTTGTTGTCGTCGACCACCATCACGCGCCGTGCGCGCGACACAACGGGCGTGTGCGTGCTGGGCTGCGCCACTAGGTGGGGCAAAGCGTCGACGTCCAGCCGCGGCAGCGTCACGGTGAACGAACTGCCGTGCCCCGGCCCGGCGCTGTCAGCGGACACGCGCCCACCATGC
>JABFWF010000028.1 GCA_013362405.1 Lysobacter sp.
TGCTGATGGCCGCACCACCGCTGCTGGCCGTGCTCGCCGTCGGCGTGGTGGTCGGCGTGCTGCAGGCGGCGACGCAGATCAACGAGCCGACGATCGCTTTCGTGGTCAAGGCGATCGCGCTGATGGCGACGCTGGCGCTGACGGGGCACTTCCTGCTCGGGCGGCTGGTGGCGTTCACGATCGACCTGTTCCACCGGATCCCGCAGTTGATCGGGTGACGGCATGGGTCGCTGCTCCTGTCTCGTCGTCATCCCCGCGAATGCGGGAATCCAGTGACGTTGCCTTTCGGTTTCCGTCGAAGGCGCTGGATTCCCGCCTACGCGCGAATGACGGGCGGGAACGGCCGCCGGATCCTGTGAGGTGATGGACACCGTCACCCTCACCACCGCCGACGGCCTCAACCTGTTCGGCATGCTGGGCACCGTGCTCTGGCACATGCTGCGCATCGGGGCCGCGTTCCAGGTGATGCCGGTGTTCGGCGGGCGCACCTTGCCGATGACGGCGCGCCTGCTGCTGACCGTCGCGCTCGCCGCGGCCATTTCCAGCGTGCTGCCGGCGCCACCGGCCGCCGCGGTCGACGCCGCGACCGTGCTCAACGTGATCCGCGAATTCGCGGTCGGCATCGCGATCGGGCTGATCCTGCGCCTCGCATTCGAGGCGGGATCGCTCGCCGGCGAGCTGGTCTCGCAGGGCATGGGCCTGGCCTTCGCGACGCTGGCCGATCCGCTCAGCGATGCCTCCTCGCAGGTGCTCGCGCAGTGGTTCTACCTCGTGTTCGCGCTGCTGTTCTTCGCCTTCGACGGCCACCTCGCGCTGGTGCGCCTGCTGGCCGACAGCTACCACGCGCTGCCGATCGGCGCGCCGCTCGCCGACACCAACGCCTTCCTCGCCAGCGTCCCGACGTTCTTCGGCACCGCGCTGCGCGCCGGCGTGCTGCTGGCGCTGCCGGTGACCGTGGCGCTGCTGGCGGTGAACCTCGCCTTCGGCGTGCTGGCGAAAGCCGCGGCGCAACTCAACCCGATGGCGCTCGGCCTGCCGGTCGCGCTGTTGGCCGGCCTCGCGCTGCTGATGGTGCTGGCACGCGAGTTGCAGGGCCCAGTGCAGGCGTTGTTCGAGCAGGCCTTCGCGGCCGCCCGCGCCGTCACCGGGTGAAAGATGAGCGAAGCAGGCGATCGCGAGGACCGGACCGAACTTCCGACAGCCAAACGCCTGCGCGAGGCGCGCGAACGCGGCGACGCGCCGCGCTCGCGCGAGCTCGCCAACGTCGCCGTGCTCGGCTGCGCCAGCCTTGCCCTGCTCGCCACCGGTCCGCGCATCGGTGCGTCGGCGCAGGACTGGCTACGCGGCGCGCTCACCATCGACCCGGCCCTCATCGACCAGCAGGACCAGCTGCTGCCGCACGCGGCGCAACTGCTGCTCGGGCTGCTCGCGCCACTGCTGCCGGTGTTCGCGGTCGCGCTGCTCGCCTGCCTGGTCTCGCCGGCGCTCACCTCCGGGCTGCGCTTCTCGACGAAGGCGCTGCACGTCGATTTCCTCCGCCTCAATCCGCTGGCTGGCCTGTCGCGCATGTACGGCAAGGACGGCCTCGTCGAGCTGGCGCGCGCGCTGCTGCGCGTGGTGCTGGTCGGCGGCCTCGGCGCGTGGGCCGCGCACCGCGCGTTCGCGCAGGTGCTCGCCTTTCCGCGGCAGGATCTCGAAACCGCGGTGTCGGAAGGCGTCGGGCTGCTGTTCCACTGCTTCCTCGCCACCGTCGGCGGCCTCGCCCTGCTGGCGGCCGTCGACGTGCCGTACCAGCGCTGGCACTGGCGCAACCGCCTGAAGATGACCAAGCAGGAAGTGCGCGACGAGTTCAAGGAGCAGGAAGGCAGGCCCGAGGTCAAGGCGAAGATCCGGCAACTGGCGCGCCAGCTGTCGCAGCGCCGGATGATGGAAGCCGTGCCGCACGCCGATGTCGTCGTCACCAACCCGACGCACTACGCCGTCGCCCTGAAGTACGAAGCGGGGAAGATGCGTGCGCCGAAGATCGTCGCCAAGGGCACCGACGAAATCGCGCTGAAGATCCGCGAGATCGCGGGCGCCCACCGCGTGAGCATCGTCGAGGCGCCGCCGCTGGCGCGTGCGCTGTACCGGCATGGCGAACTCGAGCGCGAGATCCCGGTGAAGCTCTACGCCGCCGTCGCCCAGGTGCTGTCGTACGTGTACCAGCTCAAGCGCTGGCATCCCGCGCACGGGCCGATGCCGGTGCTGGCCGATGTCGCGGTGGATCCGAAACTCTCCGACGGTGAGGCCCGATGAGCACGGTTGCGCCTTCCCGCCTGCAGTCCGTCGCCGACGTCCTGCGTTCCGGCGCGGCTGCGCCGCTCGTCGTGATGGCCATGCTCGCCATGGTCATCGTGCCGCTGGCGCCGCTGGTGCTGGATGCGATGTTCACGTTGAACATCGCGCTCTCGCTGGTGGTGCTGCTGGCGGTGGTCTACGTCAAGCGGCCGCTGGAATTCTCGGTGTTCCCCAGCGTGCTGCTGATGGTCACGCTGCTGCGCCTCGCGTTGAATGTCGCCTCGACCCGCGTCGTGCTGCTGCACGGACATGAGGGCCCGGGTGCGGCGGGCCACGTGATCGAGTCGTTCGGCCAGTTCGTGATCGGCGGCAGCTACGCGGTCGGTTTCGTCGTCTTCGCCATCCTCACGGTCATCAACTTCGTGGTGGTGACCAAGGGCTCCGGGCGCATCTCCGAAGTGTCGGCGCGCTTCATCCTCGACGCCCTGCCCGGCAAGCAGATGGCGATCGACGCCGACCTCAACGCCGGCCTGCTCACCCGCGAGGAAGCCAAGGCGCGGCGCGAAGAAGTGCGCGAGGAAGCCGACTTCTACGGCGCGATGGACGGCGCCAGCAAGTTCGTGCGCGGCGATGCGATCGCCGGCCTGATGATCCTCGCCATCAACCTGGTCGGCGGCCTCCTGATCGGCGTGCTGCAGCACGGCCTCGGCGTTGCCGATGCGGCGAGAACCTATTCGCTGCTGGCGATCGGCGACGGCCTGGTCGCGCAGTTGCCGGCGCTGCTGATCTCCACCGCGGTGGCGATGCTCGTCACCCGTGCGACGCGCGAGCAGGAAATGGGCGCGGCGGTGAACAAGCAGGTGTTCGGCCAGCGTCGCGCGCTGACCGTCGCCGCGGCGCTGCTCGGCGTGATCGGGCTGGTGCCGGGCATGCCGAACATCCCCTTCCTCGCGCTCGCCGGCGTGCTCGGCTACGTCGCCTGGCAGATGCGCAAGCGCGAGGCGACGGAAGCCGCGACGCCCGAGCAGGTGGCGACCGATGCCGGATCGCCCACGCTCGCCGAACTGACCTGGGACGAGGTGCGCCCGGTCGAGCCGCTCGGGCTCGAAGTCGGCTACAAGCTCATCGCGCTGGTCGACAAGGCGCAGGGCGGCGAGCTGCTCGGCCGCCTGAAGGGCGTGCGTCGCAAGCTCACGCAGGAACTCGGCTTCCTGATTCCCGCGGTGCACGTGCGCGACAACCTCGAGCTCGCGCCCGGCGCCTACCGCGTGCTGCTGCATGGCGTGCCGATCGCGACGGGCGAACTGCATCCCGAGCGCCTGCTCGCGCTCGATCCCGGCCGCGTGTTCGGCCCGCTCGAAGGCCTGCCGGGCAAGGATCCGGCCTTCGGCCTGGAGGCGATCTGGATCCTGCCGGGCCAGCGCGCGCACGCCGAGTCGCTGGGTTACACCGTGGTCGACGCCGCGACGGTGGTCGCGACCCATCTCTCGCACCTCGTGCGCGAGCGTGCCGCCGAGCTGCTCGGCCACGACGAGGTCCAGCAGCTGCTCGGCGCCGTCGGCAAGCAGACGCCCAAGCTCGTCGAGGATTTGACGCCCAAGCTGCTGCCGCTGTCGGTGGTGGTGCGGGTGCTGCAGTCGCTGCTGGCCGAGCGCGTGCCGATCCGGCAGTTGCGCCAGATCGTCGAGGCGCTGCTGGAACACGGTGCGCACACCCAGGATCCGGCGGTGCTGACCGCCGCGGTGCGCACCACGCTCGGCCGCTTCATCGTCCAGGAGCTCAACGGCATGGGCGACGAGCTTCCCGTCTTCACCCTCGCGCCGGCGCTGGAACGGGTCTTGCAGGACTCGGTCAGCGGCGCAGGCGCCGCGCTGGAGCCGGGGCTCGCGGAGCGGTTGCACGGCAACCTCAGCGAGTGCGTCACCCGCCAGGAGAGCCGCGGCGAACCCGCGGTGCTGCTGGTCCCCGGGCAGATCCGCGCGGCGATCGCCCGCCTGGTGCGGCACAGCGTGCCGAGCCTGGCGGTGCTGGCCTACGGCGAAGTGCCGGAGGACAAGCGCCTGCGATTGGTCGGGGCAGTGGGCTGAGTGACGGACGGGCGGTGCCGGGAAGCCGGCGCACCGGGAGGAAGCAGTGAGAATCAAGCGTTTCGTGGCACCCGACATGCGCACCGCGCTGCGCATGGTGCGCGAGGAGCAGGGACCCGACGCGGTCATCCTGTCCAACCGTCCGACCGAGGGCGGCATCGAGATCGTCGCCGCGACCGACTACGACGAGGCGCTCGTGCAGCAGGCGCTGCGCGCCGCGGCGCCAGGGGCCGAGCCGGTGCATGCGCCGGTGGTGCCGATCGCGCAGGCGCGATCGGTCGCGGCGCATGCCATCGCGCGCGTGCCGGTCCCGGAAACCGTCGAAGCTACACCCGCTTCGCGCGCCGACGCGATGATCGCGGCGCTCACCGGCGGCAATCGCAACGCCAACCCGGCGCGCACCCGCGCCATTGAACCCGTCGCCCGGATCGAAACGGCTCCCGTCGAAATGCCGATGGCACCGCCGCCGGCCGTGCAGGAGCCTGCCGTTGTGGCACCGACACCGACGGTCGCCTCTTCCGCCGACGACTTCCGCGCCCTGCTTGCGCGCCTGGTCGACGCCGAAGGCCGCGAGCCCGCCACCCCGCTGCCTGCCTCCATCGCGACCGTCGCCGACCTGGCGCCCATGCCGGTGGGAACGCCGCAGCCCGAACCCGCGCGCGAAGCCGCCACGTCCGAACCTGCCGCGCGCCTTGCCGACGTGCTGCGCCTCGACCGCGGCGCCGCTACCGCAGAAGCGAAGCCGATCGTGCAGGACGCTGCCGCCACCGTGCCGATCACGCCCGTCGCCGTCGCCGTCGCCGACACGCCGGCCGCCAACGAAGCCGCGGCGATCGTCGAGCCGGCCGCGCTGGAACCGGCGCGGATCGACACCGCACCCGCCGTCCTCACCGTCGTGCCCGCGGAAGACCCGATGCTGGTCGCCATGCGCGCCGAACTCGCCGCGATGCGCGCGATGATGGAAAAGCAGATGGGCGAACTGGCGATCGAGCGCCTGCGCGGCTCGCCCGCGCGCGCCGCCGTGTTCGACGCATTGCTCGGCTACGGTTGCGACGATGCGCTCGCGCAGACGATCGCTTCGCGCATCGAAGCGCGCATGGATCCGCGGCAGGCGCGCGCGCTCATGCTCGAGGAGTTCGCGCGCATGATCAGCGTGCAGCGCGCCGAACCCATCGACGACGGCGGCGTGATCGCGCTGGTCGGCCCGACCGGCGCCGGCAAGACCACCACCGCCGCCAAGCTCGCCGCGCGCTTCGCCGCCCACCACCGCGCCCGCGACGTCGCGCTGGTCACCACCGACACCGAGCGCCCGGGCGCGAGCGAGCAGCTGCACACGCTCGGCCGCAGGCTCGGCATCACCGTGTGCGAGGCGGAAGGCCCCGAAGGCATCAACGCCGCGCTGGCGCAGCTGGTCGACTACCCGCTGGTGCTGGTCGACACCGCCGGCTATGCGATGCGCGACCGCGCGCTGCTCGGCCAGATCCTGTGGCTGCGCACCGCGCGCCGCGTGCGCAGCCTGCTGGTGCTGCCCGCGAACGCGAACCCGCAGGACCTCGCCGAGGTCGCGCGCCGCTATCGCCCCGCGTCGCCCGAAGGCGTGGTGCTGACCAAGACCGACGAGACCGGGCGCCTCGGCGCCGCGCTGTCGATGCTGGTCAGGCAGAACCTCAGCCTCGCCTACACCACCTGTGGCCAGCAGGTGCCCGGCGACCTCGATGCCGCCGATCCCACGCGCCTGGTGCAGTCGCTCGAAAAGCTGCGCCGCGCCGCCGACAACCCCCTTGCCACCGAGGACCGCCATGCCGTCGCCTGATCTTCCGCGCGATCACACACGCGATCCCGCACGCCATGCCCCGCGCGTCATCGCCGTCGCCAGCGGCAAGGGCGGCGTCGGCAAGACATCGGTGTCGGTGAACCTCGCGCTGTCGCTCGCCAACGCAGGCCAGCGCACGCTGCTGCTCGACACCGACCTGGGCTTGGCCAACGTCGACGTGATGCTGGGCCTGTCGCCGCGCTTCACCCTCGCCGACGTGATCGCCGGCCGCTGCGAACTCGCCGATACCGTGCTCGAAGGTCCCGCCGGGTTGTGGGTGGTGCCGTCGGCGTCCGGCAAGCGCCACATGGCCGAGCTCTCGCCGCAGGAGCATGTCGGCCTCGTGCACGCGTTCTCGCAGCTCGACCTGCCGGTCGAGACGATGGTGGTCGATACCGCGGCGGGCATCGCCGACGGCGTGCTGACCTTCTGCCAGGCCGCGCAGGACGTGATCGTCGTCGTCTGCGACGAGCCCGCGTCGGTGACCGACGCCTACGCGCTGATCAAGGTGCTCAGCCGCGACCGCGGGGTGAACCGCGTGCAGGTGCTCGCCAACCAGGTGACGCATCCGGCGGAAGGTCGCCAGCTGTTCGACAAGCTCGAGCGCGTCAGCGCGCGCTTCCTCGACGTGACGCTCTCGTACCTCGGCGCGATCCCGCGCGACGAATGGCTGCGCCGCGCGGTGCAGCGCCAGGAAGCGGTGGTCGAAGCCTTCCCGTCCAGCCCGTCCGCGCTCGCCTTCCGCGAGATCGCGCGCCGCACCGCGCAGTGGCAGACGCCGGCCGGCCCGCGCGGTGGCGTCGAATTCTTCCTCGAGCGGCTGGTCGCCGCGCCCGCGCGGAGTGCCGCCGCATGAACGCTTCGGGCGCCGCCGCCTATCGCGCCCAGTCCAACGCCGATGCCGCGCGGATCGTCGAACGGCATTCGGAGCTGGTGCGACGCATCGCCCACCACCTCGCGGCGCGCCTGCCGTCGAGCGTGGAAGTCGACGACCTCATCCAGGCCGGCATGCTCGGCCTGATCGAGGCCGCGCGGAACTTCCAGGCCGACCAGGGCGCGTCGTTCGAGACCTACGCATCGATCCGCATCCGTGGCGCGATGATCGACGAGATCCGCCGTGGCGACTGGGTGCCGCGCTCGGTGCATCGCCGCTACCGCGACGTGGTCGCGGCCACGCGCGAAGTCGAGCAGACGACCGGTCGCGCGGCGACCTCGCAGGAAGTCGCGGCCGCGATGGGCGTGCCGCTGGCCGAATATCACGCGATGCTGGAGGACGCCGCGCGCGGCCAGCTGCTGAGCCTGGACGAGCAGGCCGAGGAACATGACGGCGAGCCGCGCCTGGCCAGGCACGACGGCCTGACCCCGGCGCGCGCCTTCGAGGACCGCGCCTTCCGCACCGCGCTGGGCGAGGCGATCGGCCACCTGCCCGAGCGCGAACAGCTGGTGCTATCGCTCTACTACGAGCAGGAGATGAACCTGCGCGAGATCGGCGCGGTGCTGAACGTCAGCGAGTCGCGCGTCTGCCAGATCCACGGCCAGGCGATGCTGCGGCTGCGCGCGCGGCTGGGGGAATGGAAGGACGACGCGCAGGCCGATTGAGTCGTCCTCGCTTGGTGGCCAAGAAACGCCCTCCTTCACATTCAAGTTCCGCCCCGCCCGGCCGATAGCCCTTCCGTCAAAGCCGAATACCGAGAGATGGACAAGAACATCCGCATCCTGATCGTCGACGACTTCTCGACCATGCGTCGCATCGTCAAGAACCTGCTCAACGACCTGGGCTTCTTCAACACGTCCGAGGCGGACGACGGCCACAGCGCGCTCGCCGAGCTGCGCAAGGGGCCGTTCGACCTGATCATCACCGACTGGAACATGCCGGGCATGCCGGGCATCGACCTGCTCAAGCAGGTGCGCGCCGATGCCGCGCTGTCGCGGATCCCGGTGCTGATGGTCACCGCCGAAGCCAAGCGCGAGCAGATCATCGAAGCCGCGCAGGCCGGCGTGAACGGCTACGTCATCAAGCCGTTCACCGCGCAGACGCTCGGCGACAAGCTCGGCAAGATCTTCGAGCGGCTGGAGAGCGTGGCGTGACCGAACCCAGCCGCGAGGATCGCCAGCAGGTGATCCGCCGCGTGCGCGCGGCGCTGTGGGCGATCGAGCACGAGGACGAACCGGCCTGGCGCGCGCACGTCGACGCGCTCATCGAATGGCGCAACCAGCCACTGGTGCAGGGCCTGGCGCGGCTCGCGCGCGAGCTCGGCGTGGCGCTCGGCGAAAGCGACGCGGCGTCGATCGGCAGCTCGCTGCCCGAAGCCTGCGCGCGCCTGGAGCACGTGGTTCGCGTGAGCGAGGACGCCAGCCACCGCACGCTCGACCTGATCGAACAGTGCAGCGGCCTGCTCGCGCGCCTCGGCACGCCGGCCCACCGCGCGGACGCCGAGGCGCTCGCCGGCATCCGCATGCGGCTGGCGGAAATGACCGCCGCGCAGGGCTACCAGGACCTCAACGGCCAGGTGCTGCTGCGCGTGGTCGACCTCGTGCGCTGCGTGCACGCCGGCCTCGGCGGCCCCGCGCCCGACGCGCCGCCGCTGCACCTGCCCACCGCACCGCAGCACGGCCACGGTCCCGCCGTCGCGGGCGTCGACGCCGCGCCCGCGACGCAGGACGAGGCCAACGACCTGCTGTCCGCGCTGGGGCTGTAGCCATGGCCGCGGTCGTGTCCGACATCTGCGCCGACTTCCTGGTCGAAGCGAGCGAGATCGTGTCCCAGCTCGGCGAGCAGATGGTCGCGCTCGAGCACGCGCCGGACGACCGCGAGGGCCTCAACACCGTCTTCCGTGGCTTCCACACGGTGAAGGGCGGCGCAGGCTTCCTCGACTTCATCGCGATGGTGCGCCTGTGCCACGCGGTGGAGGAACGCCTCGACGTCGCCCGCAGCGGCGAACGCCCGCTCGACGGCAATGCCTTCGACGCGACCCAGCAGGCGATCGACCTGCTCGCCGACATGCTCGACGCGGTCGCGGCGGGCGAGGCGCTCGCCATGCCGCCGACGACGCTGCTCGATGCGCTGCGCTTGGAAGTCGCGGCCCCCGCGCGGAAGCCGGTGTCAGCGCCGACGACCACGGCCACGCTCGGCGACCCGGTCGAAGACGATTTCGACTTCGAAGCCCTGCTCGACAGCCTGCACGGC
>JABFWF010000294.1 GCA_013362405.1 Lysobacter sp.
ACCTTTGCAAGCAGCACCATGAACGACTCCCTCCGCTCCACCTTCCACGGCTTCGAGCAGATCCCGCTGCGCGAGTACGCCGAGCGCGCCTACCTCGACTACTCGATGTACGTGGTCCTCGACCGCGCCCTGCCCTTCCTCGGCGACGGGCTCAAGCCGGTGCAGCGGCGGATCATCTATTCGATGAGCGAGCTGGGACTCAACGCCGGGGCCAAGCCGAAGAAGTCGGCGCGCACGGTCGGCGACGTGATCGGCAAGTACCACCCGCACGGCGACAGCGCCTGCTACGAAGCGCTGGTGCTGATGGCGCAGCCGTTCTCGTACCGCTATCCGCTGATCGAAGGCCAGGGCAACTTCGGCTCGAGCGACGATCCGAAATCGTTCGCGGCGATGCGGTACACCGAGTCCAAGCTGACGCCGATCGCCGAGGTGCTGCTGGGTGAACTCGAGCAGGGCACGGTCGACTGGGTGCCCAACTTCGACGGCACGCTGGAGGAGCCGTCGTGGATGCCGGCGCGCCTGCCGCACCTGCTGCTCAACGGCACCACCGGCATCGCGGTCGGCATGGCCACCGACGTACCGCCGCACAACCTCAACGAGGTCGTCAGCGCCTGCGTGCGCCTGCTCGACGATCCCGACGCCACCGTGCGCGACCTCTGCGAATACGTGCGCGGCCCGGATTATCCGACCACCGCCGAAATCATTACCGCGCCCGCCGACCTGGTCGCGATGTACGAAACCGGTGTCGGCAGCGTGCGCGCGCGCGCCACCTGGGCGAAGGACGGCGCCAACATCGTGGTCACCGCCCTGCCCTACCAGGTGTCGCCCTCGAAGGTGATCGAGCAGATCGCCCAGCAGATGCGCGCGAAGAAGCTGCCGTGGCTGGAGGACATCCGCGACGAGTCCGACCACGCCAACCCGGTGCGCGTCGTGCTGGTGCCGCGCAGCAGCCGCGTCGACGCCGAGCAGCTGATGGGCCACCTGTTCGCGACGACGGACCTGGAGCGCAGCTACCGCGTCAACCTCAACGTGATCGGCCTGGATGGCAAGCCGCAGGTCAAGGACCTGCGGACGCTGTTGTCGGAGTGGCTGGTGTTCCGCACCGACACGGTCACGCGCCGGCTGCAGCACCGCCTCGAGAAAGTCGAGCGCCGCCTGCACCTGCTGGAAGGCCTGCTGGTCGCCTTCCTCAACCTCGACGAAGTCATCCGCATCATCCGCAGCGAGGACGAGCCGAAGCCCGTGCTCATGCCACGCTTCGACCTGACCGAAGACCAGGCCGACTACATCCTCGAGACGCGCCTGCGCCAGCTCGCGCGACTGGAGGAAATGAAGATCCGCGGCGAGCAGGACGAGCTGGCGAAGGAGCGCGAGCGCATCGCCGCCATGCTCGCCAGCAAGGCGAAGCTGAAGAAGCTGGTCAAGGACGAACTGCTGGCGGACGCGAAGAAGTTCGGCGACGCGCGCATGTCGCCGCTGGTCGCGCGCGGGGCCGCGCAGGCGCTGGCCGAAACCGAACTGGTCGCGAGCGAACCGATGACCGTCGTGCTCAGCGAGAAAGGCTGGGTGCGCGCGGCCAAGGGCCACGACGTCGATGCGGCATCGCTCAGTTATCGCGAGGGCGATGCGCTGCTCGCGGCGGTGAACGGGCGCAGCACGCAGCAGGTCGCCTTCCTCGATTCGACCGGCCGCAGCTATTCGACCGCCGTGCACACGCTGCCGGGTGCGCGTGGCAACGGCGAGCCGCTCACCGGCCGCTTCTCGCCGCAGCCGGGCGCGTCGTTCCAGGCGCTCGCCACCGGCGACCACGACACGCGCTTCGTGCTCGTCTCCTCGCACGGCTACGGCTTCGTCACCCGCTTCGTGTGCCTCACCGGCCGCAACATGGCCGGCAAGGCGATGCTGTCGCTGACGCCGAACGCGAAGGTGCTGCAGCCAGCCTCGGTGGGCGGCGTCGACAGCGAACGCGTGGTCGCCGTCACCAGCGCCGGCCACCTGCTCGCCTTCCCGCTGGCCGAGCTGCCCGAGCTCGACAAGGGCAAGGGCAACAAGCTGATCGACATCCCGAAGGCGAAGCTCGGCACCGAACGCGTGGTCGCGGTGGCAGTGGTGCCACCTGGCGGATCGCTGGCGGTGAAGTCCGGCAACCGCACGATGACGCTGTCGTACAAGGACCTGGATGCCTACGTCGGCGCACGCGCCACGCGCGGCGGCTTGTTGCCGCGTGGCTGGCAGAAGGTCGACGGGCTGGCGTCGGAATAGCGGCGAGCGGTTCAAAGCTGCGCCGCGGCGCGCAAATCCTCTCGCGCGTGGCGTCTTTCGCGGCCCACGGAAAGTGGACCGGCGGCGCGACGATCTATCTATCGGCCGGCTCGCGGTGACGCGAGCCGCGTCTCGCGCATGCCCACGGCCACGATGCCGCCGGAAGCGAAGGTCAGCGC
>JABFWF010000186.1 GCA_013362405.1 Lysobacter sp.
GCCGTCGCGGTCGAGCGCGATCGCGCCGCCGTCGCCGCCGGCCTTGGTCACGATCCTGTTTACCACTTCGTTCGCCGCGACTTCCAGCGAATCGCCGCGATAGGCCACGCGCGCGCAGATGTCGTGCGCGACCGCGTTGCGGATGTAGAACTCGCCCCAGCCCGTGCCCGAGACGCCGCAGCCTTCGTCGGCCCAGGTGCCGGCGCCGATGATCGGCGCGTCGCCGACGCGGCCCCATTTCTTGTTGGTCATGCCGCCGGTGCTGGTCGCCGCGGCGATGTGCCCCTGCGAATCCAGCGCGACCGCGCCGACCGTGCCCAGGTACGTCGGCGGATCGAGCGTGCCGTCGAAGGCCTGGCGCTTGCCGTCGGCGGCTTCCTTGGCTTCCTTCGCCTGCGCGCGCTTGAGCTGCTCCAGGCGCTTGTCGGTATCGAAGTAGCTGTTGGGCACGCGCTGGATGTCGGGATGTTCGTCCGCGAACGCCTCCGCGCCCTCGCCGGCCAGCATCACGTGCGGGCTCTTTTCCATCACCGTGCGCGCGAGCTTGATCGGGTTCTTGATGGTGGTGACGCCCGCGATCGCGCCGGCGCGACGCGTGTGGCCTTCCATGATCGCCGCGTCGAGTTCGTGTCCGCCCTTCGCGTTGAACACCGCACCCTTGCCGGCGTTGAACTGCGGCGCGTCCTCGAGCACGACCACGGCTGCGGTCACCGCATCCAGCGCGGTGCCGCCGCGGCTGAGCACGGCGTTGCCGGCGTCGAGCGCGCGGTTCAGCGCTTCGTGGTACGCCTTGCGCTCGCTCGGCGTGATCGACTGCATCGGCACGAAGCCGGCGCCGCCATGGATGACCAGTGCCGTCTTGCCGGTGGCCGGCGCTTCGGCGGCGGAGAGGTTGAAGGACATGGCGAACAGGACGGCAAGCGGGAGCGAAAGGCGCATGGCAGGGCCGGATGGGAACTCCGGCCGAGCATAGCGACTTTTTCCCATGCGACAGAGTCGCAATCTGGCGAACCTCGGCCGGGATGTCTTACGACATCCCGCGTCCTCACTGCTGGCGCAGCGCCTCGATCGGGTCGAGCTGCGAGGCCTTGCGCGCCGGGTAATAGCCGAAGAACAGGCCGGTCATGATCGAGAACGTCGCCGCCAGCGCGATGACCTGTCCGTTCAGCGCTACCGGCAGGTCGCTGAAGCGGCCGACCGCCAGCGCACCGACGACGCCGATCACGATGCCCAGCACACCGCCGCCGAGCGACAGCAGCATCGCCTCGGCGAGGAACTGCCGCCGCACGTCCGACGGTCCCGCGCCCACCGCCATGCGCAGGCCGATCTCGCGGATCCGTTCGGTCACCGACACCAGCATGATGTTCATGATTCCGATGCCACCGACGATCAGCGAGATCGTCGCCACCGCGCCCAGCAGCAGCGACATCAGCCGCGTCGTCGCCGTTCGCGTGGCGACGATCTCGGAGATGTTGCGCACGTTGAAGTCGTCTTCCTCGCCCGGCTTGATGCGATGGCGCTGGCGCAGCAGCGCTTCGACTTCGCCCTGCGTGTAGGACAGGTCCTTCGCGTCGGCCACCGTCAGCGCGATCTGCATCACCGCGCCCGAGGGCAACCCCATCGCGCCCAGCAGGCGACGGCGCGCGGTTTCCAGCGGCACCATCACCACGTCGTCCTGGTCCTGGCCGAAACCGCCCTGCCCCTTCGGGTTGAGCGTGCCAACGACGGTGAACGGCACGCGTCCCAGGCGGATCGTCTGGCCGACGCCGGTTTCGTCGCCGAACAACGTGCGCCGCACGGTCTCGCCGATGATCACCGACTTGCCGGCGCTGGTGTAATCCTGCGTGTCGAAGCCCGCGCCGTTGGCGATGGTCCAGCCGTTGATGTCGAAGAAATCCGCCTGCACGCCCTGCCAGCTCGTCGACGCGTTGTTCTCGGCGTAGACCACCTGCGTGTTGCCGCGCAACGCGCCGGCGACGTACTGCACTTCGGGGATCTCGTTGCGGATCGCGTCGACGTCGCCCTCGTTGAGCGTGAAGAAGCTCGACGAACTCATGCGCACGCCGCCACCGCCCGGCCCACGTCCCGCGCCGGGGCTGATGTCCAGGCGCTGC
Organism: Lysobacter sp.; assembly: GCA_013362405.1. Taxonomy (GTDB): domain Bacteria; phylum Pseudomonadota; class Gammaproteobacteria; order Xanthomonadales; family Xanthomonadaceae; genus JABFWF01. Next base: position 2,115 of record JABFWF010000186.1, read on the forward strand.
GAGCCCAGGCCGGACACCATCTTGTCGATTTCCTGCTGCGTGCCCTGGCCGACCGAGACCATCACGATTACTGCCGCGATGCCGATGATCACGCCGAGCGAGGTCAGCGCGCTGCGCATCCAGTTGCCGCGCAGCGCGTAGATCGCGGTGCGCAGGATGTCGGAGAAATTCATGCCGCGCCCTCCGGATGCAGCTCGCCGTCGCGCATGACGTAGGTGCGGTCGGCGTGCGCCGCGACGTCGGCATCGTGCGTGATCAGCACCACGGTGTGGTCGTCGTCGCGCAGGCGCTTGAACAGCGCGAGGATCT
>JABFWF010000074.1 GCA_013362405.1 Lysobacter sp.
GGTGACGCGGGCAGCAGCGCAGGCGGCGAGCCGACCCTCGCCGAAGCGCTGCGCGAGCAGCCCGCCCCCGCCGCGCGCCCGGCCGTGGTCGCCGAAGCGGCGACGCCGGTGACGCAGCCCGCCACCTCGTCGCCGCAGGTCCTGATCGACAAGGGCATCTTCCGCGCCTACGACATCCGCGGCGTGGTCGGCACGACGCTCGACCGCGGCGTCGCCGAGCTGATCGGCCATGCGATCGGCAGTCTGATGTTCGAGCAGGGCCTGTCCGACATCGTGGTCGGTCGCGACGGCCGCCTGTCCGGCCCGGAACTCGTCGACGGCCTCACCGACGGCCTGCGCAAGGCCGGTCGCAACGTCATCGACATCGGCATGGTGCCGACGCCGGTCGTGTACTACGGCACCTACCAGCTGCGCACCGGCTGCGGCATCGCCGTCACCGGCAGCCACAATCCGCCCGACTACAACGGCTTCAAGATCGTGGTCGGCGGCGTGACGCTGTCCGGCGACGCCATCACCGGCCTCTACGCGCGCATCGCCGACGACCGCCTGCACGTCGCCGACGCGCCCGGCACGCTCAACCACCGCGACATCAGCGAGGACTACGTCACCCGCATCGGCTCCGACGTGCAGATGGACCGCCGCCTGAAGGTGGTGGTCGACGCCGGCAACGGCATCGCCGGCGCGCTGGGCCCGCGCGTGCTCGAGGCGATCGGCGCCGAAGTCGTCCCGCTGTACTGCGAGGTCGACGGCACCTTCCCGAACCACCATCCCGACCCGAGCGAGCCGCACAACCTCGAGGACCTGATGCAGATGGTGCAGCGCCTCGGCGCCGACCTCGGCGTCGCCTTCGACGGCGACGGCGACCGCCTTGGCGTGGTGACGAAGGACGGCCACAACATCTTCCCTGACCGCCTGCTGATGCTGTTCGCCGCCGACGTGCTCGAACGCAACCCGGGCGCGGTGATCGTGTACGACGTCAAGTGCACCGGCCGCCTGCCGAGCTACATCCTCCGGCACGGCGGCAGCCCGCTGATGTGGAAGACCGGGCACTCGCTGATCAAGGCGAAGATGCGCGAGACGGAAGCCGAGCTGGCCGGCGAGATGAGCGGCCACTTCTTCTTCGGCGAGCGCTGGTACAGCTTCGACGACGGCATCTACGCCGCCGCGCGCCTGCTCGAGATCCTCGCCGCGCATCCGGAATCGCCAAGCGAGCAGCTCGATGCGCTGCCGAACGGCATGTCGACGCCGGAGATCAAGGTCGACGCACCGGACGGCGACCCGCATGCCTTCGTCGAGCGCTTCCGCAAGGCCGCGAAGTTCGAGGGCGCGCGCAGTTCGACCATCGACGGCCTGCGCGTGGACTGGAACGACGGCTGGGGCCTGGTGCGCGCGTCCAACACCACGCCGGTGCTGGTGCTGCGCTTCGACGCCGATTCCGCCGAGGCGCTGGCACGCATCCAGCGTGCGTTCCGCGAGCAGCTGCTGGCGATCAAGCCGGACCTCGCGCTGCCGTTCTGACGGTTGGTATGTCCGTGACGAAAACGGCCGGCGCAAAATGCCGGCCGTTTTGTTTTGCGCCGCGCATTGCAGCCCCTTGTAGGAGCGGCTTCCAGCCGCGAGCTCTTGCGCTTTTCCGGTTACGAAAAAGCTCGCGGCTGCAAGCCGCTCCTACAAGGAAGCGCACCGCGCAGCGACTACGGTCGTGGCTGACGCCGCTCTGCAAGGGCAGAGCCTACGCCTCCTGCCACACCGCCGCGGCGGGGTCGAACTCGGTCGTCGCCATCTCCTCCGCGCGCCAGCCGAAACCGCACACGGCGAGCGCGCCCTCGCACACTGGATCGAGGCCGAAGGCCTGCTCGAGGAACACCTCGTTGATCGCGCCGGTGATGAAGGCGCCGAGGCCCGCATCGGTGGCGGCGAGGTAAAGGTTCTGCGAGAGGTGGCCGGCCTCGAGCGCGATGACGCGGTAGGCCTTGGCGTGGCGGCGGTACTTCCAGAACGTGCGCGCGAAGCGCGGCGCCAGCAGCACCACGACATGCGCATCGGCGAACCAGTGCTGCTGCGCGACGGCCTGCATGACGCAGTCGCGCAGCGCGTCCGCAGTGCGCGCCCCGTCCAGCGGTTCCAGCGCATGCTCCAGCGCGTGGTAGTGGTACAGCCCCGGCGCGACGCCCTCGACGTGCTGCACGGCCAGGTAGGCCTCGACCGGATGCAGGCCGCCGCCGGACGGGCTGTTCTTTTTCAGCACCACGGTGTCGTCGGTGACGCGCACCTGCGCCTGCGCGGCGAACACGCGCTCGAGCAGCTGCGCGAACAGTGCGCGCGGCAGCGGGCGGGCGGCGTCGAAGTTGCGGCAGGTGGCGCGCCGCGCGAGCAGCGCGTCGAAGGCGTTGCGTTCCGCGCGCGGCAGCGGCAGGC
>JABFWF010000145.1 GCA_013362405.1 Lysobacter sp.
GATGTTGTCCCACGGATCCTCGCCCAGCTGCTTCAGGCCGAGGCTGACGCGGTTGCGCTCGCGGTCGTACTTGAGCACGCGGACGTCGAGCTCCTGGCCGACCTCGACCACTTCGCTCGGATGGCGCACGCGCTTCCACGCCATGTCGGTGATGTGCAGCAGGCCATCGATGCCGCCGAGGTCGACGAACGCGCCGTAGTCGGTGAGGTTCTTGACGACGCCCTTGAGCACCGCGCCCTCGACCAGCTTCTCGAGCAGCTGCTCGCGCTCTTCCGAATGCTCGCTCTCGACCACCGCGCGACGGGAGACGACGACGTTGTTGCGCTTGCGATCAAGCTTGATGAGCTTGAACTCCAGCTCCTTGCCTTCGAGGTAGACCGGGTCGCGGACCGGGCGCACGTCGACCAGCGAGCCCGGCAGGAACGCGCGGACGTCCTTGATGTCGACGGTGAAGCCGCCCTTGACCTTGCCGCTGATGCGGCCGGTGATCGTGGCGTTGGCCTGGAGCGCTTCCTCCAGCTCGTCCCACACCATCGCGCGCTTGGCCTTCTCGCGCGAGAGGACGGTCTCGCCAAAACCATTCTCGAGGCTGTCCAGCGCCACCTTGACGGTGTCGCCGATGCCGACGTCGATCTCGCCGGCGTCGTTGCGGAACTGCTCGATCGGCACGATGCCTTCGGACTTCAGGCCGGCATTGATGACGACGACGTCGGAACGCACGTCGACGACGGTGCCGGTGACGATGGCGCCGGGCTTCAGCTTGGCCAGGTGCGCCTGGCTCTGCTCGAACAGTTCGGCGAAGGATTCCATTGCAGCAGGAGTCATGAAATTTCTCTGTGGATGCACGGGCCATGGGCCGCCGCAGGACGCGACGACGCCGGCCCACCCGTTGGGTTGGCATGGTTCCCAGGGAGGAACGCAGGCCAGCTGGTGGATGACCCGCCGCGGGATTGCGGCGGGGCCGTTCTTTACACTTGAAGCCGCACTTGCATGCCCGCTAGACGGGAGGCGCACCCGGCGCCGGCAACAGGGCCAGCACGCGCTCGACGACCGTGTCGATCGGCAGTCCGGTGGTGTCGATGCAGACGGCGTCTGGAGCCGGCCGCAACGGCGCCACCGCGCGGCTGGCGTCACGGGCGTCGCGGGCGAGGATCTCTCGCAGCAGACCGTCCAATGTAACGGAAACCCCTTTTTCCTTCAACTGCTTATAGCGCCTTTCGGCGCGTTCTTCCGCACTGGCGGTCAGGAACACCTTGTGGGCGGCATCCGGGAAGATGATCGTCCCCATGTCGCGGCCGTCGGCCACGAGCCCCGGCGGCTGGCGGAACGCACGCTGGCGGTCGCGCAGGGCCGAACGAACCTCGGGGATGGCGGCGATGGCCGAGGCGGCGGCGCCGGCCGTCTCGGTGCGCAGGTCGGTCGTGGCATCGACGCCGTTGACGAGGACATGCGGCTCCTCGCCTGCCTCGTCGACGAAGCTGACCTCGGTGTCGAAGGCGCAGCGGACCAGCGCCGACGCGTCGGACAGGTCGAGGTCGGCCCAGCCGGCGGCGATGCCGACCGCGCGGTACAGTGCGCCCGAATCGAGGTAGTGCCAGCCGAGGCGGCTGGCGACCAGGCGGCTGATGGTGCCCTTGCCGGAGCCCGACGGGCCGTCGATGGTGAGCACGGGGACGGCAGTCGCGACGGGGTCGGTCATGGGCGGGCTCAGGGCGGAAACGGCCGATTCTATCGGCAGCCGGCGCGCCGCGGCTGGGTTCCTGCACCGCAACCGCTTGAACGGGCGGGAAAAAGCCCGCTACAATGCGCGGCTTCGTGTTTCCACCCCTATTCTGCTAGCCGAGGTTCCGTCATGAAGGTGCTGTCCTCCCTGAAGTCGGCGAAGGCCCGTCACCGCGACTGCAAGGTGGTCCGCCGTCGTGGCAAGGTCTTCGTGATCTGCAAGTCGAACCCGCGTTTCAAGGCGCGCCAGCGCTGAGGAAGCGACCTGCACGCGCTTTGGCGCGAAGACAGGATCCTTCGATGCACCGAGGGCCGCTGCGAGGCGGCCTTCGTCGTTTCCGGCCCCATGGCGGCGACCTAGCCAGGCGCTGGAACCATCCCGCGGGCTTGTGCATACAATCCGGCCACCAACCGGGAGCCCCGCCATGAAGCTGCGCCACCTCGCCGTCCTGCTCGCCCTGTCCGGCCTGGCCGCCACCGCGTCGGCCGAGACGCTGCTCGTGCAGCGCGTCCAGCAGGAGAACGCCGCCGCGATGCCCAAGCGCGGCATGACCATGGCCGAGGTCCAGGCCCGCTTCGGTGCGCCAGCCGAGCGGCTCGATCCGCGCGGCGGCCAGAAGCGCGCGTGGCCGACGATCAACCGCTGGAACTATCCCGCCTTCACCGTCTACTTCGAGAAGAATCGCGTCGTCGATGCGGTCGCCAACAAGGCCGGTGCCGACGAGGTCGGGCCGAAGCCGGCGGTGCGCTGAGCCGACGCCCGAGCCCAGCGGCGCCGCACGCGGCCGCTTCTCCGCCACCGACGGTCCATTGGCGCGGCGGGCTAGAATGCCCGCCGTTTTTCATTCATGGCCCCGTGATGTCCGCGCTCCGTCTTCCCGCCGAGTGGGAAACCCAGTCCGCCGTTCTCATCGCCTGGCCGCATGCCGGGACCGACTGGGCCGAACGCCTGGGCGAGGTCGAGGAGACCTACGTCGCGCTGGTCTCGGCGATCACCCGCTTCGAGGACATTGTCGTCATCGTCGCCGACGACGACCTGCAGACGTACGCCGAAGCCCGGCTGCGCTCGAACCGCGTCGACATGGACCGCGTGCGTTTCGTGGACGCGCCGTACGACGACACCTGGTTGCGCGATTCCGGCCCGATCACGTTGCAGAGCGGTGAGGGCTTCCGGCTGCTGGATTTCCGCTTCACCGGCTGGGGCGGCAAGTTCGAGGCCAGCCTCGACGACCAGCTGGTGGAACGCCTCACCGGGATGGGAATTTTCTCGAAGTCAACTCGGCAAGCGATTGATTTTGCATTGGAAGGCGGCGCCATCGACACCGACGGCGCGGGCACCCTGCTGAGCACCTGGCAGTGCCTCGCGGAGCGGCATCCGGGCGCCACGCGGGAATCGCTCTCCGCGAAGCTGGCCGACTGGCTGCACCAGGACCGCGTGCTCTGGCTCGACCACGGTTACCTGGAGGGCGACGACACCGACGCCCACATCGACACCCTCGCCCGCTTCGCCGGCACGGACGCGATCGTGTTCCAGGCCTGCGACGATCCGGCCGACTCGCACTACGGCGAGCTGCAGGCGATGGCCGCCGAACTGGCCGCGCTGCGCACGCGCGACGGCACGCCTTACCGGCTGTTTCCGCTGCCGTGGCCGCAGCCCATCCTCGACATCGGGGAAGATGGAAGTCGCCGCCGCCTCGCCGCGTCCTACGCCAATTTCCTGATCGTCAACGGCGCAGTGCTGATGCCGGCGTATGGCGACCCGGCCGACGCGCAGGCGGCCACCGTGCTTGAAAAGGCCTTCCCGGACCGCGAGATCGTGCAGGTGCCGTGCCGGCCGCTGATCTGGCAGAACGGCAGCCTGCATTGCCTCACCATGCAGTTGCCGGCGGGGCTGGTGGCCTAGTTCGCCATCCTCGAGGACGAAGCCGGTCCGCCACGGATCCGTCTTTCGCGACCGGCATGCGGCCGGCATGCGCTCCAAGTCCGGACTGCCATCTGTTTTTGATTCCAGTTCATTCGGGACCACGATGAAGCTCAGCACCCTCCCCGTCGCCCTCGTCCAGGACCGCCACCAGGGCAGCACCGAAGCCAACCTCGCGCTGATCGAGCAGCGCGTGGGCGAAGCCGCGGCGCAGGGCGCGCGGCTGGTCCTGCTGCAGGAGCTTCACAACGGCGCGTACTTCTGCCAGCACCAGGACGTGTGCGAGTTCGAGCAGGCCGAAGCCATCCCCGGCCCGAGCACCGAGCGGCTCGGCGCGCTGGCGAGAAAGCACGGCGTGGTGATCGTCTCGTCGCTGTTCGAGCGCCGGGGCACCGGCCTCTACCACAACACCGCGGTGGTGCTGGAGCGAGACGGTTCGATCGCCGGCAAGTACCGCAAGATGCACATCCCCGACGATCCGGGCTTCAACGAGAAGTTCTACTTCACCCCCGGTGACCTCGGCTTCCACCCGATCGATACCTCGGTCGGACGGCTGGGCGTGCTCGTCTGCTGGGACCAGTGGTATCCCGAAGCCGCGCGCCTGATGGCGCTCGCCGGCGCGGACCTGCTGCTCTACCCGACCGCGATCGGCTGGGACCCCAACGACGACCAGGCCGAGAAGGACCGCCAGCGCGAAGCCTGGATCCTGAGCCACCGGGGCCACGCGGTCGCCAACGGCCTGCCGGTGCTCTCGTGCAATCGTGTCGGCCACGAGCCCTCGCCGGCATCGCTTCGAAATGCAGGCCGTGCCGGCATCGACTTCTGGGGCACCAGCCACGTACTCGGCCCGCAGGGTGAATTCCTGGCGAAGGCGGGCGAGCAACCCGAGCTGCTCCTGGCCGACGTCGACCTGCGCCGCAGCGAGGATGTGCGCCGCATCTGGCCATTCCTGCGCGACCGCCGCATCGACGCCTACGGCGACCTGCTGCGCCGCTATCGCGACTAGCGCGCAGGCACCTGCCGGTCGGCAGGTTCGCATCGGGAGCCGGGCAACCGGCCGCCGGCCGCACGACCCAGCAGCTCGTGGCCGCGTCAGCCGATGAGCGGCCACCGCACTTACCGAACGGTCGTGCTATTTTTCCGGCCATGAGTGCGATGACCGCCACCGGCAAGGGCGCCGCCACCCGCGAGACCATCCTCGCTCGGGCGCACGAGATCGCCTGCTGCACGGGCCTGGAAGGCATCTCGATCGGGCCGCTGGCGCAGGCGGTCGGCATGTCGAAGAGCGGCGTATTCGCCCATTTCGGCTCCCGCGAAGACCTGCAGCTGGCGGTGCTGGAGGCGGCGGCCGAGCGTTTCGGCGAGGCCGTGCTGGTGCCCGCGCTCGCCGAGCCGCGCGGGCTGCCGCGCCTGCGCGCGGTCATGCGCCACTGGCTGGACTGGGTGCGCACCAACTCCGCCGGCTGCGTGCTGCTCGGCTCGGTGACCGAGTACGACGACCGCCCCGGGCCGCTGCGCGAGCAGGTCCTGCGCAACGAACGGCGCTGGCGGGAAACGCTTGGCCGCACGGCGCAGCAGGCGGTCGACTGCGGCCACCTGCGCGCGGGCGACCTCGAGCAGTACGTGTTCGAGCTCTACGCGATCCCGCTGGCGGTGCACTACGAAGCCGGCCTGTTCGGGGCCGAACAGGCCCGCCAGCACGGCGACCGCGCGATCGAGCGTTGGGTCGCCGCCCACGCCCCTACCGCCTGACCCGCTCCGGAGCGCGCGCCATGCCTGCAACGACCGCCCGAAATAGCACGAACGTTCGATCTTGCATCCGCCTGGCGACACTTCGCCTCGTGTTCCGTCTCGGCGCGGTCCTGCAGCCCGGCGCCACGGTGCGGCGGGCCGGCGCCCTGTTCTGCACGCCCTTGCCGTCCACCCGGCAGCGCGCACGCGCGACCACGACGGGCGATGCGCGCATCGGCGAGATCCGCCATGACGGAGAGCGCCTGCGCACCTACGCCTGGGGCGATCCTGCGAGCGAGCCCTACGTGCTGTTCGCACACGGCTGGTCCAGCCACGGCACGCGCTTCCTGCAGTGGGTCGCGCCATTGCGCGCCGCCGGATTCGCCGTGGTCGCCTTCGACCAGCCGGCGCATGGCCACAGCAGCGGCCGCCGGGCGACGCTGCCCAGATTCACCGGCGCACTGCGCGCGGTGGGCGACCACTTCGGGCCGGCTGCGGCGGTGGTCGGCCATTCGCTGGGCGGCGCCGCCACCGCGGCCGCCCTCGCCGGGGGCATGGCGGCCGCGCGCGCCGTGCTGCTCGCACCGGCCGCCGATCCGGTCGACGCATCGCTGCGCTTCGCCCGCTACGTACGCCTGCCCGAACGCCTGTGCCGACGCATGATCGCGGGCTTTGAGTCGCGCCTCGGCGTCGCCTTCGACGCGTTCCAGGCCCACCGCATGGCGCCGCGCATCGGCTGCCCGGCACTGGTCGTGCACGACCTCCAGGACACGGAGGTACCGTGGGCCGAAGGAGAACGCTACGCGCGCCACTGGCCGCAATCGCGCCTGCTCAGCACGCGCGGCCTCGGCCACAACCGCCTCGTCGACGACTCGCGGGTGATCGACGCGGTGCTGTGCTTCCTGCGTGGCGGGTGCGTGGGCGAACGCGTGGTGTCCTCCCCCAACCTGCCCTTTGGCGTGTGCTGAGCCGGCGCCGCCTCCGCGCTCACAGCAACCGCGGCTGCTCCGGTGGATACACCAGCACGTCGTCGGCCATGCGCGCGTCGGGATTGAGCGGGTGCGGCTCGATGCGACCCGCGGTGAGGATGTGCAGCACCTGCCAGCCGCGTGCGGTGAAGTCGTCGGCGATCAGCCGGCGATGGCAGCGCCACCACACCGCCTCCGCGCACATCACCGCGCAGCGCTCCGCTTGCGCGCGTTGCATCAGCCGTTCGCGCCCCTGCGCGAACTCGCCGCTGGCCATGTAGTCCGCATAGCCGCGGAACGCGTCGACGCGCCAGGCACCGTTCGGCGAATCGGTACGCGGGACGCGCCGGCCACCGAACTCCGGCATCGGCAGGTAGGCGATGCCTGCCTTCCCCAGCGCCGGCCCCATCGCCAGTGGCGAATACTGCGGATTGCGGCGCGACCCGGCGAAGCGGCGGACGTCCACCACGCAGGCGATCGCCGCCTCACCCAGCAGCGCGACGAATTCCTCCCACGGCCGCGTCGAATGGCCGATCGTCCACAGCGTGCCGGCAGGCGCCTGCATGCGCGCCATCGTGGCGATGCACGGATGAAGCCCCGTTGACGAGCGCGCCGCTAGGCTCGGCCTGTCCGCCTGGGCCGAAGCCGTCGTCGCCATGATTGAAACCAGCAGCGGCCTCGCCCGCACCGCCCAGATCCTGCGCTTCCTGCTGAAGTACCGCAGCGCCGGCGTGTTCACCGGGCTCGACCTCGCCACCGCCGACGCCGAGCACGCGCCGCCGCCGGCCACCGAAGGCAAGCCGGAGGAATTCGTCGACGATCTCGAGGCGCTCGGCCCGACCTTCGTCAAGATCGGCCAGGCGCTGTCGACGCGCCCGGACATGGTGCCGCCCGCCTACCTGGCGGCGCTCGAGCGCATGCAGGACGAAGTCGCGCCGATCCCGTTCGACGTGGTTCGCGCGGTGGTCGAGGACGAACTCGGCGTGCGCCTGAGCAAGGCCTTCGCATCGTTCGAGGAATTGCCGCTCGGTTGCGCATCGCTCGCCCAGGTGCATCGCGCCACGCTGCGCAGCGGCCGGCTGGTCGCGGTGAAGGTGCAGCGCCCCGGCGTCGCGGAGGCGATCCGCACCGACCTCGATGCGCTCGCCACGCTCGCCGGCCGCGCCGATCGCATGACCGACCTCGGCCGCCGCGTGCACTTCGCCGACTGGGTCCACGAGTTCCGCAAGACCCTGCTCGCCGAACTCGACTACCACGCCGAGGCCGAGAACCTCGTGCGCTTCGCCATGCATTTCCGCGACTACCCGGAGCTGTACGTGCCCGCGCCGGTGTGGGACTACACGCGCACGCGCGTGCTGACGATGGATCTCGTGGCCGGCACCAAGGTCACCGAGCTGACGGGGCTGCGCCGCACCGAGCAGAAACTCGACCGCCTCGCCGCCGCACTGATGCGCGGCTACCTGGACCAGGTCTTCGTGTACGGCGAGATCCATGCCGACCCGCACCCCGGCAACCTGCTGGTCACCGCCGATTGCCGGCTCGCGCTGTTCGACCTCGGCATGGTCGCGCACGTGCCGCCGAGGCAGCGCGAGCGGCTGCTGAAGCTGCTGTTCGCCGCGGTCGACGGGCGCGGCGAGGAGGTCGCCAACGAGGCGATCGACCTGGGCACGCGGCTGGAGGACTTCGACGCCGAACGCTTCGTCCGCGAGATCGGCCACATGGTCGCGCGCTACGCCGCGCACGCGAGCCAGCTGGGGCGCTCCGAAGGCCGGCTGATGCTGGAACTCGTCCGCCTGGCCACCGCGTGCGGGCTGCGCTCGCCGCCGGAACTCAGCCTGCTGGGCAAGACGCTGCTCAACCTCGAGCAGGTCGCCGCGCTGCTCGACCGCGAGATCGACATGAAGCGCGTGGTCGAAGGCCACCTCGAGCACGTGATGCGGCAGCGCCTGCGCCATTCGCTGTCGCCGTCCAACATCGCCGGCGAGCTGATCGAGGTGCAGGCCCTGCTGCGCGATGCGCCGCGCAAGGTCGCCGACCTGCTTTCGCTGCTGTCGGAAAACCGCATGCAGGTGCGCATGACCGGCTTCGAGGAGCTGATGGAAAGCCTGCAGAAGATCGCCAACCGGATCGCCGCCGGGCTGGTCACCGCGGCGCTGGTGCTCGCATCGGCGCTGATGATGCGCATTCCGACAAACACGACGCTGTTCGGCTATCCGGCGATCGCGCTGCTGCTGTTCGTCGTCGCGAGCGCACTCGGCATCGCGCTCGTGCTGAGCGCGCTGTTCGGAGACCGCAAGGCCAGGCCGCACGAGGAACGCGGGCCACGCTGATCGCGGCGTTCGCGCGTGCGACGCCCATTGTTCGCCGCCGCGGCGAACCTTTCGACGGCAGGACGCTCGACGCTGCCCGCGCGCGTCCGCGAAGCCGTGCACGGTAAAATGCGCGGCCCCTCCGCTGTGCCCTTCCCCCGATGTCCTTCGCCTTCGGCACCGAAACCGTGCTGGACGTCCGCCACTGGACGGACGACTACTTCAGCTTCACCACCACCCGCGACGACGGCTTCCGCTTCGAGAACGGCCAATTCGTGATGATCGGACTGGACGTCCCGCACGCGGATGGCACGACCAGGCCGCTGCTGCGCGCGTATTCGATCGCGAGCGCGAACTGGGAGGAGCAGCTGGAATTCTTCAGCATCAAGGTGCCGGATGGCCCCCTCACCTCGCGCCTGCGCGACGTGCAGCCGGGCGACCGCGTGCTGGTCGGCCGCAAACCGACGGGCACGCTGCTGATCGGCGACCTGCACCCGGGGCGCAACCTCTACCTGCTCGGCACGGGCACGGGTTTCGCGCCCTGGCTCGCGATCGTCAAGGACCCGGCGACCTACGACCGTTTCGAGCGCGTCGTGCTGTGCCACGGCGTGCGCAACGCGCAGGACCTCGCCTATCGCGATTACATCGTCAACGAGCTGCCGCACCACGAATACCTCGGCGGGCAGATCGCGCGGCAGCTGCACTATTATCCCGCGGTGACGCGGGAAGACTTCGTGTTCGAAGGACGCGACCAGCGCGGCCGGCTCACCGACCTGATGGCGACCGGACGGATGATGGAACAGCTCGGGCTCGATCCGCTGGATCCCGGGCACGACCGCGCCATGGTCTGCGGCAGCCCGCAGGTGCTGGCGGACTTCCGTGCGTTGCTCGACGGACGCGGCTTCACCGCGGCGCCGCGCATCGGGGTGCCGGGGCAGTACGTGTTCGAGCGCGCGTTCGTGGAGAAGTGACGGCGCCCGCGTGACCGGCGGCGCCGGCGCGGTCGTTCAGCGCTTCTTCCGCACGTACAGCACCAGCGAATGCTCCTCGATCTGGTAGCCGTGCCTGGCGGCGATGCGCCGCTGCAGGTCTTCGATCTCGTCGCTCTGGAACTCGATCACCTTGCCGGTGTCGATGTCGACCATGTGGTCGTGGTGTTCCCCGCGGTCGAGCTCGTAGACGGCATGGCCGCCCTCGAAGTTGTGCTTGAGCACGAGCCCGGCGGTCTCGAACTGGGTCAGCACGCGGTAGACCGTCGCCAGGCCGATCTCCTCCCCCTGCTCGAGCAGGTGGCGGTAGATGTCCTCGGCAGTCATGTGGCGCGGCTTGAGCTGCTCGAGCAGCGCCAGGATGCGCAGGCGCGGATGCGTGACCTTGAGACCGACGTTGCGCAGGTCCTGGGTTTCCATGGCGGCTCCTTGCTGCGCCGCGCACCAGGGCCGCGGCAAGCGCTTCAGTGTATCATCGACGCGTTTTTGCCCCCGAGCCTCCTGATGCGCAAGTTCCTGCTCGTTGCCGCCCTCGCCGCCGCCACCGCGGGCTGCGGGATCCTCTACAAGCAGCCGATCTACCAGGGCAACCTGATCGAGAAGACCGCCGCCGACCAGCTGCAGGTGGGGATGAGCAAGCAGCAGGTCGAAACGCTGCTCGGCACGCCGTCGATCCAGGATCCCTTCCACCACGATCGCTGGGACTACGCCGCCAGCGAACGCACCAGCCGGATCGGCCGAACCGACGTCAAGGACCTGACGCTGTGGTTCGAGAACGACGCGCTGGCCAAGTGGGAAGGCAACTACTTTCCCGAGCAGGACGACGAGCTCTCCCGCCGGATGGCGCGCTTCGGCAACCTCGCCAAGGAAAAGAAGAAGCGCCACTGAGGGGCGCAACCCTGATCCGCGGACGAACGCCCGGCCACGCCGGGCGTTTTCATTTCCCACGCTGGGCGGCCGCGCGGCGGCGGCGGGCGTCCTTGGGATCGGCCTGCAACGGGCACAACAGCTCGACGCGATCGCCGTCATGCAGGGGCGTGGCGGCGGTGGCGCGCTCGCCGAACACCGCACAGCCCGCGATGCCGTCCAGTGCGAAGCCCGACGCCGCCAGCGCGTCGCCCACGCAGGCGCCCGCAGGCAGGTGGACGACGATGGCCTCGTGGCGGCGCGGCCAGGCGCGCACCACCTCCACGCGCAGGTCGTCGGTGGTCATCACGCGCCTTCGCCGGAATCGGCCACGCGCACGAAGTCGTTGACCATGCGGTCGGCGAGCCCCTGGAAGCCCAACGTGAGCGCAGGCAGCAGCAGGCGGCTCTGCGGCTCGAAATCGAGCGTCAGCGACACCTTGCACGCGGACTCGTCGAGCGCATGGAACTGCCAGCGCCCGCTCAGGCTGCGGAACGGCCCGTCGCGCAGCTGCATGTCGATGTGGTGCGGCGGCGACAGCGTGTTCTCGGTGGTGAACCAGGTACGCAGGCCGGCGAGGCCGAGGTCGAGGCGGGCGACCAGGCGGCTTTCGTCCTCCTCCAGCACCTGGGCGGTCTCGCACCAGGCGAACCGCCGCGGGTAGGCGGCGACGTCGTTCACCAGCGCGAACATGCGCGAGGCCGAATGCTCGACGAGGGCGCTGCGCTGGATCTTCGGCATGGTTGGGGAGTCGGCCTCGCACGCCGGCCCCGCTTCCGGGACAATGGCGCGAATGGGCAAGAAGCAATCCGGCAAGGATAAGGCAAACGGCGGCGGCACCATCGCGCAGAACAAGCGCGCCCGCCACGACTACCACCTCGAGCAGCGCTACGAGGCCGGCCTCGCGCTGCAGGGCTGGGAGCTGAAGGCGATCCGCGCCGGCCGCGCCAACATCGGCGAGAGCTACGCGGTGATCCACGACGGCGAGCTGTATCTGTTCGGGGCCCAGGTGACGCCGTTGATCTCGGCATCCACCCACGTCGTCGCCGACGCGCGCCGCACCCGCAAGCTGCTGCTGCACCGGCAGGAGATCGACGTGCTGATCGGCCGCGTGCAGCGCGACGGCTACACGCTGGTGCCGACCGCGCTGTACTGGAAGGGGAACAAGGTCAAGGTGGAAGTCGCGCTCGCCAAGGGCAAGCAGGCGCACGACAAGCGAGACGCGAGCAAGGAACGCGACTGGGCTCGCGAGAAACAGCGCCTGCTGCGGCGGCACAACAAGGACGCGTGAAGAGCGAGAAGTGAGTGGAGAGAAGCGAGAAATGAGAGGGGACTACCGTGACCCTCGATCTTCGCTCTTCGCTGTTACTCGTTTCTCACTCCCCTTCACTCACTTCTCTACTTCTGCTCACGCTTCCGGCGCGCGCTCCGGCAGCGTGAAATAGAACGTCGCGCCCTCCCCCGGCCGCCCTTCCGCGCGGATGCTGCCGCCATGGCGCTCGATGATCCGCTTCACCGATGCCAGGCCGATGCCATGCCCGGCGAAGTCGGCCTGGCTGTGCAGGCGCTGGAAGGGACGGAACAGCTTGTCCGTGTAATCCGGATCGAAGCCGGCGCCGTTGTCGCGCACGAAGAATTCCCCCTCCGGCGTACGACCGAAGGTGATCCGCGCGTCGTCGGCCTGGCGGGTGAACTTCCAGGCGTTGCCCAGCAGGTTCTGCACGAGGCTGCGCGCGAGTCCGGAATCGCCGACTGCCGACAGGCCCGGTTCGATGTCCACCCGCACCTCGCGCTGCGGCTCGCTCGCGCGCAGTTCGGCGATGGCATCGGCCGCCATGCGCGAGAGGTCGAGCGCACGCAGGCGCAGGTCGCCGCGGCTCAGGCGCGCCATCTTCAGCAGCGAATCGATCAGTTCGCCCATGCGCGCGGCGGCGCTGCGCACGCGGGCGACGTACTCGCGCCCCTCCCCGCGCAGTGACTCCGCGTAGCGCTCGCCGAGCAGGCGGCTGAAGCCGTCGATGGCGCGCAGCGGCGCTCGCAGGTCGTGCGAGACGCTGTAGGCGAAGCGCTCGAGCTCGCGGTTGGCCATGGTCAGCTCGTGGGTGCGCATGGCCACGCGCGCCTCCAGCGAGCGGTTCAGCGCCAGCACCTGCGCCTCGGCGCGCACGCGGTCGGTGACGTCCTCCACCTGCACGAGGCGGGTGATGTCCTGGCCGATCTCGCCCGGCACCGGCGCGAAGGTCAGCTGCGCCTGCCGCACGTCGCCATCGGTACGGCGCAGGCTGCGGGTGACGCGCAGCACGCCCTCGGGCACGGCCTCCATCTCGCGCGTGTGGACCGGGTCCGCGTCCTCGACGAAATGGCTGCCGAACGGCGTGCCCACCAGGCGCTCGCTGCTGGCGCCGAGGATGCGCGCCAGCGACGGGTTCACCTCGACGATGCGCCCGCGGTGGTCGAGCAGCGCCTGGCCGATCGCCGAATACTGCATCGCCGCGCGGAAGCGCACCTCGCTGCGACGGTAGGATTCGGCCATGCGTTCGGCGAGGCGCTCGGCGCGTTCGCGCGTGCGGGTGAGCGCGAGGATCACCACGAACAGCAGCAGCGCGGCGGAGAACCCCACCCCCCGCGCGATGCGCAGGCTGGCCATGCGCGATTCGAACGCTTCCTGCGGCTCGGATTCGTACTCCAGGCGCCAGTGGCGACCGTATGCCTCGATCAGCGCGCTGCGGGTGAACGCGGCGGTCGCCCGCTGGGTCGGATCGGCATAGAGCACCTCGCCGGCATGGTCGGTGACGTCGACGATGCGCAGGTGGGCGCGGCGCGACATCGACCGCAACGCCGCCTGGACGAAGTCGGTCATGCGGAACGGCGCATAGATCCAGCCCTGCATCGCCTCGCGGCGCGCGGCGATCGTGCCCGGGCGATCGCCGGCGCGGTACACAGGCAGGTAGATGAGCACCGCCGGGATCGGCTCGCCGGAGTCCTGCACCAGGTGCACGAGACCGCTGACGCGGGCCATCCCGGTGTCCATCGCCTCCTGCATGGCGGCGTGCCGCACGGGCTCGGCGTACATGTCGAAGCCGATCGCGGCGACGTTCGGCTGCGTCTGCGGCTCGAGGTAGAGGACCGCCCCGTAATGCTCGCGCGGACCGTGCGGGTAGACCGGGAACATGCCCTCGCCCGCGCCGCGCAGCATCCGCTGGAGGTCGGACAGCTGGCCGGGCGAAGCGTAGATCGCGAAACCCAGGCCCACCAGCGCCGGGAAACGTTCCGGCAGGTTGAGCCCGGCGACGTAGTCCTCCCACTGCTGCTTGCTCGGACGGGCCACCGAGGCGAACAACGACACGCCACCCCGGTTGACCAGCTCGTAATTGTCCAGGCGCTGGCGCAGCAGCGCGGTGGTCTCGTCGGTCGTGGCGGCGAAGGAGGCTTCGGCGGCATCGAGTTCGCGCCGCTCGGCGCGGCGCACGTAGATCTGCACGGCCACCACCGCGGCGATCAGCACCGCGACGGCCAGCAGGTAGCCGTAGAAGGACGTGCGGGGCAACGCCGGGAGGGCTTCGGTCCTGGGCGGGGCATCGCGCATCCACCGCAGGATAGCCGCTGCCCGCATGAACCGGGCCTGCACTCCACCGGCGTTCGCCTTGCGACGACCGGCGGGGTCCCTATACTGGCCCGGTCGGCGACATCGACGCTTCCCGGGGGTGCACTGGCTTCGACGGGGGTCGCGAAATCGTCTGGCGCATGCCGAGGGGGTAGCTTTCCTCGTTAATCCAGCTGCAAAAACTCAGACGCCAACGACGACGTCTACGCTCTGGCCGCTTAAGGCCTAGCCCCGAACCCACTTGTGCCTGTGCTCGTGGATGTAGGGTCATCATCACAGGATCGGCAGCGATGGCGACCGGTCAGTCGCTGCCTAGACCAAAGCCGGTGTGGTTGACGGTGTGCCTCGCACGTTGTGTTGCCGTCATCCGAGATCGAACAACGAGCTAAGCATGTAGTGCCGGGCATGGAGTGCCTTCGGACGGCGGTTCGATTCCGCCCACCTCCACCATCTCGTCCAGGAAGGCCGGCAATCCGCATCAAGGATTGCCGGCCTTTCTGCTTCTTGCGCTCAGCTCGCCACCGTCGGCAGCGGCGCCACCGCGAATCCGCCGAAGCGCACCAGCAGCGCCGGGAAGTTCGCGGCCGGCGCGATCGCCAGCGCGATCCGTGATGGCAGAGCAGGTCAGGCGATCGCGTGTGCTTCCCGGTCGCCGAACCGTCCGTAGCGCAGCGCCAGCGCCGGCAGCACCAGCAGGTTGAGCGCCGTGCTCGTGAACAGGCCGCCGAGGATGACCAGCGCCATCGGCCCTTCGATCTCGCGGCCCGGTTCGCCGCTGCCCAGCGCGAGGGGCAGCAATCCCAGCGCGGTGACGATCGCGGTCATCAGGATCGGCGCGAGCCGCTCCTCCGCGCCGCGCCTGGCGGTGGCGATATTCCACGGTTCGCCCTCGACGCCCACCAGGTGCTCGTAGTGCGACAGCAGCATCACCGAATTGCGCAGCGTGATGCCGAACAGGGTGACGAAGCCGACCATCGACCCGACCGAGAAGCTGCCCCCGGTGCCGAACACCGCGAGGATGCCGCCGATGAGCGCGAAGGGAACGTTCACCAGCACCAGCACGAGGTTGCGGCCGTTGCCGAGCACGACCGACAGGAACAGCACGAGCGCGATGCCGGCCAGCGCGGAACTCAGCAGCAGGTCGCGCGCGGAACGCGCCTGCGCCTCCGCGGTGCCGCCGAACTCGACGTAGCTGCCGGGAGGAAGCGCCAGCCGACCGATCGCCCGCTTCGCCTCCGCGACGAAATCGCCCACCGGCCGGCCGACGACGTTGGCGGTCACGGTCTGCACGCGGCGCGCGCCGGCATGCAGCACCACGTAGCGTCCCGCGTCCTCGTAGATGTCGGCGAGCTCGCGCAGCGGCACGTAGGCGCCCGACGGCGAATGCACCGGCAACGCACCGAGCGCGGCGACGCGGTTGCGCGTGTCGGGCAGCAGGATCACCCGGATGTCGGTCACCGTGGCGCCCGCGTACACCTGCCCGGCCATCGCGCCCTGGTAGGCCGTCTGCACGGTCGACAGCACGTCCGCCGGCGGCAGGCCCCAGCGCGCGAGCGCCTGCGGGCGCAGGCGCACGACCAGTTCCGGGCTGCCGGGAGGCGACTGCACCTGCACGTCCGCCGCGCCGCGCAGCGCCGAGAGCACGCGCCCGATGTCGGCCGCGCCGGCATCGAGCGCATCGAGGTCGCTGCCGTAGAGGTTCACCGTGACGGCCGCGGTGTAACCCGACAACGTCTCGTCCACGCGCTCGGTCAGGAAGGTGTTGACGCTGAAGTTCGCACCGACGAAGGGCACCAGCGCCTTGCGGATCCGCGCCAGCGCCGCTTCCGATTCCTCGCCCCCGAGCGGCTTCAGCGCGACGTCGATCTCGCTGTAGTTCGGTCCGAACGTGTCGTCGGCCAGTTCGGCGCGCCCTGCACGCTGGGCGACCGAGCGCACGAACGGCAGGGCGAGCAGCGAGCGACTCACCCGGTTCCCGATGTCGATGGACTGCTCGAGCGAGGTGCCCGGCACCAGCGCCATGTGGGCGATGTAGTGGCCTTCCTTGAGTTCGGGCAGGAAGGCGCCGCCGAGGAAAGGAACCGTCGCCACTGCGATCACGGCGAGCGCGACGATGCCGAGCAGCACGGCCCGCCAGTGCGCGTCGACCCGTGCGAGCAGGCCGCGGTAGCGCGCCCGCGACCAGCGCACCGCGGCGGCTTCGTGCTCGTGAGGAGGGCGCCTGGCCAGGAACAGCAGGCACAGCGCGGGCGTCACCGTCAGCGCCACCACCAGCGAGGCCAATGTCGCGAGCACGTACGCGACGCCGAGCGGCGCGAACAGGCGGCCCGAAACACCGGACATGCCCAGCACGGGGATGAACACCAGCGCGATGGCGAGCGTCGCGTAGACGACGGCGCTGCGCACCTCGAGCGTCGCCGCCAGCACCACGCCGAGCGGCGGCTTCGGCGCCGGGCCATGCTCGTTCTCGCGCAGCCGCCGGTGGATGTTCTCGACGACGATCACCGCGTCGTCCACCAGCAGGCCGACGGCGATGGCGAGGCCACCGAGGGTCATCGTGTTGAGGCTTAGCCCGCTGGCGTGCATGACCGTGATGGCGGCGAGCAGCGACAGCGGGATGGCCACGAGCGAGATGAGCGCGGTGCGCACGTTCGCGAGGAACAGGAACAGCACCACCACCACCAGCACGCCACCGACCAGCAGCGAATTGCGCACGTTGGTGGTGGCGGTCGTGATGAAGTCGGCCGGCCGGAACAGGTTGCCGTGCAGCACGACGCCCTGCCGGCGCAGTTCCGGCGCCAAGGTGGCGAGCGCGTTCTCGATGCTGCGGGTGACCTCGAGGGTGTTGCCGTGGTACTGCTCGGAAATCACCAGCTGCACGGCGGCCTTGCCGCCGATGGTGGCGGCGCCTGGCGCGGGCGCGGGCGCCGCGATGACCCGCGCGAGATCGCCGAGCGTCACGTTGCCGCCGTCGACGTGCTTCACCACGGTGGCGGCGAGTTCGGCGGGCGTCAGCGACTGCCCGCGCGTCCTGACGGTGACGCGCTGGTTCGGCGTTTCGATGAAGCCGGCGCCCTTGATGCCGCTCGCGCGCTGCGCGGCGTCCACCACGTCCTCGACGCTCACGTCGTACTGCACCAGGCGCGCGGGCAGCAGCTGCACCTGCAGCTCGCGCTCGTCGCCACCGAACACGCTGATCTTGGAAACGCCCGGCACCGCGAGCAACGCGGGCTTGAGCGTCCAGTCCGCGATGGTGCGCAGGTCCATCAGCGAGCGGGTCGGCGAGGTCAGGCCGACCACCAGGACGGTGCTGGTGGACGACGTCAACGGCGACATCGTCGGCGCGGCGACGCCCGTGGGCAGGGATGACGCCACCGTCGCCAGCCGCTCGGCGACCGCCTGGCGGTCCTGGAACACGTCGGTGCCGGGATCGAAGGTCGCGGTGATGACGGACAGTCCCTGGATCGACTGCGAGCGCAGCGATTCCAGCGAGGAGATGCCGTTGATCGCGTTCTCGACCGGCTGGGTGACCAGCGTTTCGACCTGCTCCGGATCCAGGCCCTGCGCCTCGGTCTGCACCGACACCTGCGGCGGCGCGAATTCGGGGAACACGTCGTAGGTGCTGCGGCCGAGCGAAATGCCGCCGTAGGCCACCAACAATGCCGCGAGCACGAGCACCACCAGGCGGTGGTGCAGCGAGAACCCGACGATGGACGCCAGCGGGCCGCGGCGGAGGGTCACTCTTCGTCCCCTTGCAGCTGCGTTCGCAGCTCTTCGGAGAACAGCAGCTGCGCACCCTGGACGACCACCGGCTCGCCGTTCGCGAAGCCGCCAGGCACGAACCAGCCTTGCTCCACCGCACCACCCTCCGGCAGCTGGCGGCGCAGGAAGTGCGAGGCGTCATGGCGCGAATAGACCCAACCGCGTCCCTGCCACCAGACGATGGCGGACGCCGGCACCAGTCCGCCGGTCGATGCCGGGCCCGCCGGCAGCGCGACGGCGACCGTCGTCCCCGCGCGCAGTCCGTCCGCGGGCGCGATGTAGTAGCTGCTTGCGCCCTGCAGGCGCTCATCCGACTGTGCGGCGGGCGCGAGATAGCGGGCCGTCGCGCCCCCTGTCGCCGTCTTTACCTCGATCGCGGGAGGGAGCGCCCCGATGCGGACGCCATTCGGCACGGTCACCTGCAGCAGCACCTCGCGGCCGGAGGCGAGTCGTTCGAACACCGCGCTGTCGTTCGCCGCCGCCTGCGCGAGGACGCGCCCCCAGGTCAGCGCACCGGACTGCTCGTGCGCGACCAGTGCCGCCTGCGTCGAAACGGCCGCCGCGCGATCGGCGACAAGCGTCGCCTGGGCCGCCTGCAGCTCGGTCAACGACACGTCCTGGGCCTGGCTGCGCAACTGCTGCAGGCGCTGCGCCTGCTCCGCCGATGCGGCCGCCTTCGCCTGCGCCGCCTGCGCCGCGGCCCGCGCGGAGGCGATGTCGGCGCGCAGCGCGCTGAGTTCGGTGATCGGCACGACCCGTGCGACCGCGCTGACGTCCTGCACGTGCCTGGCCTCGCCGATCGGCGCGACCTGGATGCCGGACGCACGCTGCTCGGCCGTCCCCAGCGACACCGACGGCAGCCCCGCGAGCTCGCCGGTGCGCTGGCCCGTGGCGACCGGCGCCTCGCCCTCGGCTTCCGTTTCCTGCTCGCCGCGACCGCGCAGGAACCCCACGACCAGCACGGCGGCAACGAGGCACAGGGCCAGCACGCCAAGCAGCGTCGACTTCTTCATTGCACGGCTTCCTCGTTGCTCGCGTTGATCGCATCGACCGGCGCGAAGGGCGCGCCGGCCACGGGCGTGCGCATGGCATCCTCCAGCGCGCCCAGCCTGTCTTCCGCCTGCATCAGCGCGCGCGCGCGGCGGGCCTGGGCGCTTGCCAGCTCCACCTGCGCGCCCAGCACGTCGGAGCGGATGCCCTGCCCTGCGGCGAGCGAGCGCTGCGCGACCGCGACGAGCTGGCCGGCGCTGCGCACCTGCCCCTCCGCCTGCTGCAAGGCATCGAGCGCGGCGGCATAGCCGGCGCGCGCCTGTTCGAGTTCCGCCAGCGCGCCGGCCTGCGCCTGCAGCACCTGCGCGGCGGCCTCCTTGCGCTTCGCCAGCGCGTCGGCGATCGGCCCCTGGTTGCGGTTCAACAGCGGCAGGACGAGGGACAGGCCGAGCGTCCACTTGGCCTCGCCGGCCTCCCACAGCAGCCCAGGGCTGATGGTCACGTCCGGATACTGTTTGGCGATCTCCAGGCGCAGCGCGGCCTCCGCGGCCTGGTAGCTCGCCAGCGCGGCCAGCACGTCCGGGCGATGCAGCAGGGCCTGGCGCTGCGCATCGCGTGCCGGCAGGCGATCGAGCGGGACCGGCGTGTCCACCGCCGCGAGCGCGATGTCGACGCCGGCGAGCGCATCGACCGGAACGCCGAGCGCAGCCGCGAGGGCGGCGCGGCTCTCGCTGGCCTCGCGGCGCGCATCCGCCGCCTGGCCCGCGATGGTCTGCAGCGTCAGCCGCGCCTGGGTGAAATCGGGCCTTGCCGCGAGCCCAAGCTCGACGCGCCGCTGCATCAACCGGACACGCTCCGCCTGCGCCGCTTCCTGCTCCCGGAGCGCGTCGGCGGGCACCAGCAGGCCGGCGAGCGCCGCGCGAACCTGCTGCCGCTGGTGCCAGGCCGCGTCGGCATATTCCAGCCGTGCCTGCTCGGCATCCGCCACCGCGACCGCGATCCGCGCCGCGCGCTTGCCGCCCGTCTCGATCGGAATGCCGAGGCTCAGCCCGCGGGTCCACGGCGACGTGCCCTGCGGTGCATCGCGGTTGTATTCGAAGGACGTGTCGAGCTGCGGATTCGGCAGCGCGCCCGCGGTGATCGCCTCGGCACGGGCCGTTTCCCAATGCGCGCGCGCGACCCGCACGTCCGCGTTGTCGTACAGCGCCGCCCAGGTGAGCCGGTCGAGGTCCCACGAGTGCGCAGCACCCCCGGCGTGCGCGTCCACCCAGGCGACGAGTTGCGGGTCGGACAGGGAGCGCCGCTCCAGCCGCGCCTGGGTGGCGGCCGGATCCAGCGGCTTTGGCGTGTAGGGCACGCAGCCGAGCACCCACGGCACCAGCATTGCGGCCAGCACGCGGAAGGCCCGTTGTCCGGTTCGATGGATGCCCTCTGGCCTCACGGCTGCTTCCTTCATGTCGGACCGGTGCAGTGCCGGCAGTCCCGGGAGACTTCGGGTCGCCGGGCTTCGCTAAACAGCATAAACAAGACAGCCGCTGCGTCGCCTGCGCGTCACGGCCGGCGTGCAAGGGATTCACGGGCAGCTAGCGTCCCGCGCGCTAGCCTTCCGTCGGCACCGTCGTGGCAGGGGTGCACGTCGGTGCTTCGTCCTGACCCATGGAGGATGCATATGCGACAGCAACCACTCGCAATGGCGGCCGTACTCGCTGTCGTGCTGTACGGCGCTGGCTCGGCCCTGGCGCAGTCCAGCGGCAAGACCCACGGCATGACCGAAGGGGACGTTACCAGCAAGCTCGAAGCGGCAGGCTATTCCAACGTGCATGGCGTGGAGCGCGAAGGCAAGCACTTCGACGCCGACGCGACCACGAAGGATGGCAAGCCCATCCACCTGCACGTCGACCCGGGCACGGGAAAGATCACCGCGGTCGCGCACGAATCCGAGCGCGAGGAAGCCAAGGAAGGACGCCACTATCCCTGAGCAGGCGGGTCACACCGCGCGCGGGCTCATGTCGTGCACTTCGTTGCGACAGCCGGACAGCGCATGCGACCGCCCGGGGCATGACGGCCGCGTGGTGACTCTGCGCGCGCCGTCTGGCATGGCGCTCCCCGTACCGCGACAAGGATCGGAAACCCTCGCGAGGACGCCATGCCCTATGCCGCCGACTACGCCGTCCACGAACCCGCGCGCACCGAGGTCGACGCGGAGCGCGGCCCGCTGGTGCTTGAATTCGGCGCACCGTGGTGCGGGCATTGCCAGGCGGCGCAGGCGGCCATCGCGGAAGTGCTGGATGCCGCGCCGGACATCCGCCATCTCAAGATCGAGGACGGGCGCGGGCGGCCGCTCGGGCGCAGCTTCCGGGTGAAGCTGTGGCCGACGCTGGTGTTCCTGCGCGATGGCGAGGAACAAGCGCGGCTGGTGCGCCCACGCGAGGCACGCGAAGTCGCGCACGCGCTCGTCGCAATCTTCGCGCAGCACGATCGTTAGCGCGCGAACGCTAGCGCACGAACGCTAGGGCATGCGCTGGCGGAACGCCGCCACCGGCCTGCCGGCACGTGCGACCGGCGCCGCCGGATCGGCCGCATCGCCGGCGACTACCTGGTTGCGGCCCAGCGCCTTCGCGCGATAGCAGAGTTCATCCGCGCGCGCGAGCAGTTCGTCGGGCGAATGCGCGCCATCGGCGAAGTCCAGCTGGCCGATGCTCGCGCCGATGCGGAAGCGCTCGCCTTCCCAGACGAACTCGAAGCCTGCCACCGCCGAGCGCAGCTTCTCCGCGACGCATGCCGCATCGCCCGGACGGCAGTCCTCCAGCAGCACCGCGAATTCGTCGCCGCCCAGGCGCGCCAGCGTGTCGCGCTCGCGCAGCTGCTTGCGCAGCAGTGCGGCGAGCTGTCGCAGCAGCTCGTCGCCGGCCACGTGGCCTCCGCGATCGTTCACCGCCTTGAAGCGGTCGAGGTCGAAGTACAGCAGCGTGTGGTGGCAGCCCTGCCCGGCCGCCGTGGTGATCGCGCGCTCCAGCCGCGACTCGAAGCTGCGCCGGTTCACCAGGCCAGTGAGCGCGTCGTGGTTGGCGTGGTACATGAGTTCGTTGGTGAGTCGCTTGGCGGCGGTCACGTTGCGGAAGGTGACGACCCAGCCGACCTGGCGGCGGTTTTCCTCGATCGGCCCCATCGCGCCATCGACCAGGATGACGTGGCCGTCGCGCCGGACCAGCGCGGTGATGTTGTCGCCGCTCACGCTCACTTCGTGCAGGTCGAGGACGTTGCCGTGCGCGTCGGTGAAGCGCACGACCTCGCTGAATCCGCGTCCGAGCGATTGCGCCTCGCTCCACCCGGTGAGGTGGGCGGCGATCGGATTGAGGAAGGCGACGCGCCCCTCGAGATCGACGATGACCACGCCGTCGGGAATCGCCCGCAACGCGCGCTGGCCGAATTCCGCCGACGCGGCGCCCGGCGCGAAGCCGCCCGGGCGTGCCGCGAATTCAGGCTCGTGTCCCGAGGGTGAAGCGCGCATCCGCACAAAGTAGAACGCGAGGCGCAAAGCCCGGGTGATCATGGCGAGCGCAGGTCGCGCATCGCGGGTGACGCACGTCGCATTCCTGCGTTCAGGTCCATGCGGGCCGCCGAAACAATCCTTCAGCGGTGCGCTTTCACCTGGACGCTTTCAGCAGCATCTCCAGCGCGCGCCCGACCGCCGCGAAGGCGAACGCGCCGGTCACGTGCGTCGCCGCGCCGAGGCCCGTGCCGCAGTCCAGCCGCAACGCCGCGTCGCCATTCGCGCGCGGACGCACGCCGCACACGCTGCCGTCGGACTGCGGGTAGCGCACGTTCTCCAGCGAATACACCGCGGGCACGCCGAAATAGCGGTCGGGATTGCGCGGGAAACCGAAGTCCGCGCGCAGCTTCTTGCGGATCAACGACAGCATCGCATCGTGCTCGGTGCGCGAGAGGTCGCGCACGCGCACCTGGGTCGGATCGGTGCGCCCGCCCGCGGAGCCGACGGTGAGCATCGGCTGCCTGCGCTGGCGGCACCAGGCGATCGCCTCGAGCTTGGCGCGGAAGCTGTCGCAGGCGTCGAGCACGAGGTCGAAGCCGCCACCGAGCAGTTCTTCGAGGTTGGACGGCGTGAGGAAGGCGGGAATCGGCTCGACCCTGATTTCGGGATTGATCGCGAGGCAGCGCTCGGCCATCGCCGCCGCCTTGCCATGCCCGTACTGGCCGAGCAGCGCGGGCAGCTGGCGGTTGGTGTTCGACACGCACAAGTCGTCAGCGTCGATCAACACCATCGCGCCGACGCCACTGCGCGCGAACGCCTCCACCGCCCACGAGCCCACGCCGCCCAGCCCCACCACCGCGATGCGACAGTGGCGCAGCCGCGCCAGCGCGCCGCTGCCGTAGAGGCGGTCGATGCCGGAGAAGCGCTCGGTCCAGGTGCGGTCCATGCGGAAAGTCTAGCGGCCGGGCGTGCTATCGTCGCCGGCGTTTCCGCCCGGAGCCGCACGATGGCAAGCAGCGCTTCGCGATATCTGTTCCTGTTCCTGATCGGCCTGGTGATCGGGATCGTCGCCACCGTGGTGTCGATGCGCGCGATCGACGCACGCACCGACCACTTCCCCGCCAGCGTGATGGACGTGATGGCCTGGCACATGGGCCAGCTGAAGAAGAACACCGAGCAGAACCGCTGCGCCGCCACCGACACCCTGCCGCACCTGCAGGCGCTGCGCGCGATGGCGAACGACATCGAGCCGGCGTTTCCCGACCTGCACGACGACCAGCGCTTCGGCCAGCACGCGAGCAACCTGCGCGGCAGCCTCGATGCGGCACTCGCCAGTCCCCCGCTCAACTGCCGGGGCGTCGGCACCACGCTCGGCAAGATCGACGACAGCTGCCAGGCCTGCCATCGCGAATTCCGCGACTGACCTTCGCCCGGCGCGCATGCCGGTGAATGCGTGCTGACGTGAAAACGGGCGCGGACCGCCGGTTGACCGGCCTTTCACCGCGTCTTCCCGAGGATGGTCGACGGCGACGAGCGCTGCTCCCGCCTTCGTCCATTCCAGGAGAAGCCGCATGAACACTCGTCTGATTCGCGCGTGCGCCCTGTTCGCCGCGCTCACGGCGGCCGGTTGCGCGAGCACGTCGCCGGGCTACTCGTCCACCTATCCTTCCAGCACCTATCCCACCGCGCCGGCCTACGGCAGCACCGCGTCCTGCTACAACTGCGGCACGGTGACGCGGATCGAGATCGCCTCCGCCGGCACCAGCAGCGTGCCGAATGCGACAGGCGCGGTCGTCGGCGGCATCGTCGGCGGCGTCGCCGGCCATGAGCTGACGAAGAACAGCAGCAGGGGCCACCAGAACCTCGCCACGGTCGGCGGTGCGGTCGCCGGTGCGGTCGCCGGCAACGCGATCCAGAACCGCGCGCAGGCCAACAACGCCACCTACAACATCTACGTGCGCATGGACGATGGCAGTACCCGGGTGGTCACCCAGACCGGCCTCAACGGCATCCAGGAAGGTTCGCTGGTGCGGGTCGACAACGGCATGGCGACGTTGCGCTGACCGCCGACGCGAAGCGATCGCGGAAAGGGCCCGCTCCGGCGGGCTCTTTCGCATCTGCGAGGCGCAGCCACCAGACGCGCCAGGCCGGCATCCGCCCCGCGGCGTGGCATGCTGGAATCGCGCGACGCCGGCATGGTGATCGGTGATCGGGCGAATCCCGCGAGGACGCCATGACCCTGCTCTACGTGCTTGCCGCGATCCTCGTGCTGGTCGGCCTTGCCGGCATCATCCTGCCCGCGCTGCCCGGCGTCCCCCTGGTGTTCGCCGGCATGCTGCTGGCGGCATGGGCGGATGGCTTCCAGCACGTCGGCGCGGTCACGCTCGCCGTGCTGGGCGCGCTCACGCTGCTGTCGATGGGCGTCGATTTGTGGGCGACTGCGGTCGGCGCGCGACGCGTGGGTGCGAGCCGCCTCGCAGTGGCGGGCGCACTGGCCGGAACGCTGGCCGGTTTCTGGTTCGCCCCGATCGGTTTGTTCGTCGGCCCTTTCGCCGGCGCGGCGCTGGGCGAACTGGCCGCGTTGCGCAGGACCGACCTCGGCGGACTCGGCCGGGCGACGCGGGTCGGCATCGGCACCTGGCTCGGCATCGTGCTCGGCGTCGCGCTGAAGCTGATGCTGGCCTTTGCGATGCTCGGGCTGTTCGCGCTGGTCTGGTTCTACTGAGCCGGTTCTACTGAGCCGCGCGCCCGGGCGGTCACCGTCACCAGACCAGGTCGTCGGGCACCTGGTACTGGGGATCGGCGTACGGATCGTCGCCGGCCGGCGCGGACGGATCGACCTTGAGTGCGACGGCTGGCGCGAAGACCGCTTCCGCCTGCGCGAGCACGTCGGCGGCGACCAGCAGGTAGCGGCCGTCCAACTGCACCACGCCAAGCTCGCCCGCATTGAGCGCGCGCAACTGCGCTTCGGTCACGTAGAGGCGCTTGATCTTGCCGCCATAGGGGAAGTGGCGCGCGATCTCGGCGTCCGCCACGTTGAGCGCCTTGCCCTGGAGCAGCTCCGCGAGCCTGGCCTTCGCCTCGCGGCGCTGGCGCGCTTCTTCCTGCTTCTTCCGCTCCGCCTCGATGCGCTCGTCCTTCTCGCGCTGGGCGCGCAGGGCGTAGGCCTTGGCGAGTTCGATGTCCTCGCGCGGCGGGCGCGACGACTTCGGCCGGTCCTGCGGCTTCGCATTCGCATGCGGCCTGGCTTGGTTCTTCGGGTAGTGCTTCGCGTGCGGCGCGGCATGCGCCGGCTTGCGGGCTTGCGCGTCGGGCTTGCGTTCGGGCTTCGGCGCCGGCTTGAAGCCGAGGCCGAGCAGCTGGTCGCGGAGGGAATCGCTCATTGCGGTGACTTCGGGGGACTGCAGGCCGAAGCATGCCCGAATCGGCGGGCGCGTTGCAGCGACGCCACGTCGTTCAGTAATGCGGCGGCGGCGGCTCAGTCGCCGGATCCGCGTAAAACGCGCCGCGGCCGGCCTTGAGTTCCTCCAGGGCGCGCCGCAGCAGGTCGGCGTAGCGCGCGTTCTCGATCCGCATCTGCGCGAGCGCCTCGCCAAGCTCGGCGAGCGTGCTTTCCTGGAACGCGAGGCGCGTCTCCAGCTCGACCAGCCGCGCCTCGACGTCCATCGCGCTCACGCCGGCCTGCGCACCGAGCGGCCGCGACCGATGCCGTAATAGGCGAGCCCGGCGGCTTCCACCTCGGCCGGTTCGTACAGGTTGCGACCGTCGAACACCACGCGGTCGTGCAGCGCGGTGGCCAGTTTCGCGAAATCGGGGCTGCGGAACTGCTTCCATTCGGTGACGACCACCAGCGCGTCGCAGCCTTGCACCGCGTCCTGCGCCGACTCGCAGAACACCAGGTCCACGCGCTCGCCAAAGATCCGGCGCGCCTCCTCCATCGCCTCGGGATCGTAGGCGCGCACCGTCGCACCCGCTTCCCACAGCTGCGCCAGCAGGCGGCGGCTCGAGGCCTCGCGCATGTCGTCGGTATTCGGCTTGAACGCCAGCCCCCACACGGCGAAGGCCTTGCCGCGCACGCCCTCGTCCTCGCCCTTGTCGTAATGGCGCTGGACGAGTTCGAACAGGTGGCCCTTCTGCGCGTGGTTCACCGCCTCCACCGCGTCGAGCAGGCGCGGCTCGCAGCCGTTCTGCTGGGCGATGCGCGCCAGCGCCTGCACGTCCTTCGGGAAGCACGAGCCACCGTAACCGGCACCCGGGTAGATGAAATGCCAGCCGATGCGCGGATCGGAGCCGATGCCCTGCCGCACGTGCTCGATGTCGGCGCCCACCTGCTCGGCGATGCACGAGATCTCGTTCATGAAGGAGATCTTGGTCGCCAGCATCGCGTTCGCCGCGTACTTGGTCAGCTCGGCCGAGCGCACGTCCATCGTCACGATGCGTTCGTGGTTGCGGTTGAAGGGCGCGTAGAGGCGCTTGAGCTTCTCGATCGCGACCTGGCTGTCGGAACCGATCACGATGCGGTCCGGACGCATGCAGTCCTCGACCGCCGCGCCCTCCTTGAGGAATTCCGGATTGGAGACGACGTCGAAGGCGACGTCGGCACCGCGCGCCTTCAACGCATCGGCGATGGTGGTGCGCACCTTGTCGGCGGTGCCGACCGGCACGGTGGACTTGTCGACGACGACGGTCGGCTTGTCGACGTGCGCGCCGATCGTCTTCGCCACCGCCAGCACGTATTTGAGGTCTGCGCTGCCGTCCTCGTCCGGCGGCGTGCCGACGGCGATGAACACGATGTCGCCATGGCGGATGCCGTCGGCGGCGTCGGTGGTGAAGTGCAGGCGGCCTTCGGCGTGGTTGGCCTTCACCATCGGCTCGAGCCCCGGCTCGTAGATCGGGATCACGCCGTGGTTGAGGCCGTCGATCTTGGCCTGGTCGACGTCGACGCAGACCACGTCGTGGCCGACCTCGGCCAGGCAGGTTCCGGTGACGAGGCCGACGTAGCCGGTGCCGAAGATGGTGACGCGCATGCGGTGTCCTGGATGAATGGGGGCCGCGTAGTGTCGCAGCCCGCGGCGTCACGCCCGGGTGAGATCGGGGTGACGCGGGTGTGGCGGGCGCAGTGCGCGCCCGCCCGCCGGGAGACGCTTACTTGCCCGGCTGCGCCTGGGCGCCAGGCTGCACGATGTCGAGCAGTTCGACGTCGAACACGAGCGTCGCGTTCGGCCCGATCGGCGCACCCGGCGGGACCTTGTCGCCGTAGCCGATGTTGCCGGGGATCCACAGGCGGTACTTGCTGCCCACGGGCATCAGCATCAGGCCTTCGCGCCAGCCCGGCACCACCGCCTGCAGCGGGATCTCGGCGGCGCCGCCGTGCT
This sequence comes from Lysobacter sp., assembly GCA_013362405.1. Taxonomy (GTDB): domain Bacteria; phylum Pseudomonadota; class Gammaproteobacteria; order Xanthomonadales; family Xanthomonadaceae; genus JABFWF01. The sequence continues at coordinate 27,771 of JABFWF010000145.1, forward strand.
GCGAGGAATCGTCGAAGACCTTGCCGTCGAGCAGCGAGCCCTTGTAGTTCACCTTGACGGTGTCGGTCGTCTTCGGCTTCGGGCCCTTGCCCTCGCTGATGACCTGGTACTGCAGGCCCGAGGCGGTGGTCTGCACGCCCGGCTTCTTCGCGTTCTGGGCGAGGAAGGCCTGGCCGGCGTCGGCATTTTTCTTCGCCTCGGCCATCATCTTGGCGATCTCCTTGGCCTGCATCTTCTGGCCGAAGGATTCGCCGACCTGCATCGCCTGCTGCTCGGTCAGCAGCAGCTTCTCGCCGGCCAGCGTGCCGCGCACGGCCTTCATCATCACGTCGAGGTCGAGCTCGTCCTTCATCGGCAGCAGCTGCTTGCCGAGCGCCATGCCGACCATGTAGCTGTCCTGCGCCTTCTCGGTCGACAGGCCGGGGACGTTGCCGGCGGGCAGGTTGCCCTTGGCCTCGGCGGCGGGCTTGGCTGCCTCGGTCGAGGCGGGCTTGTTGCAGGCGGCGAGCGCGAGGGCAAGGCCGGTCGCGGCCACGGCGGCCACGGTCACGCGGGGAAGCAGGTTCATTCGCAGGCTCCAGGCGGTTCGGACGCGCGGATGGCGCGCCCGTGCAATGTCTTATTGCAGGATGCCCATCAGTTCGACGTCGAACTGCAGGGTGGCGTTTGGAGGGATCGGTCCGCCCGGAGTTCCCTTCTCGCCATAGGCGAGCTTGCCCGGGATCCAGAAGCGGTACTTGCTGCCCACCGGCATCAGGGTCACGCCCTCGGCCCAGCCGGCGATGACCTGATCCAGGCCGAACTCGGCCGGCTCTCCATGCTGGTAGGAGCTGTCGAACACGGTGCCGTCGAGCAGCTTGCCCTCGTAGTTGACGCGCACGCGGTCGCCGGGCTTCGGGCGCGGGCCGGCGCCCTGGCGCAGCACCATGTACTGCAGCCCCGAGGGCGTGGTGTAAACGCCCTTGACGGCCTGGTTCTTCGCGAGGAAAGCGGCGCCTTCGGTGGCGTTCTTCCCCGCCTGCGCGGCGGCCGCGGCCTGCACCTTGGCCTGTACCTGCTGCGAGAACGACGCGCGGATCGCGTTGGCCTCCTCGTCGCCGAGCAGCGGCTTGCCATTGGCGAGCACGGTACGCAGCGCCTGCATCATCACCGGCAGGTCGATCTCGTCCTTGATCGGCGCGAGCGAGCGGCCGACGTCGGCGCCGACGAGGTATCCCGCCTGTTCCTTCGACACCGGCGGCTCGCCGCCGCCGGCCGGCGCGCGACCGGCGCGCACCGCGATGCGCTGCATCAGCGCCTGGCCCAGCGGCTTGGCCTGCTCTTCGGACAGCAGCGGCTTGCCGCCGGCGAAGGCGTTGCGCACGGCTTTCTCGAACGCCGCCAGGTCGAGGTCCGGCCCGACCTGGGAAAGCGAATGGCCGACGTCCATGCCCACCATGTAGCTGGCCTTGGCGCGCTCGGTGGCGAGCGGCGCGGTGTCGGCGGCATGCGCGACCGGGGCGAGGCCGGCGAACGCGAGCAGGAACGCGGCGGCGCCGCGCAGGAGGGACTTCATCGGGACTCCTTGTGGGGCGCCGCGATCGCGGCGAGAACGGCGCAGGCGCGCGCAAGCCGATCATTGTCGCGATGGCCTCCGGATCGCGCAATGCGGCCGTGGGGTTCCCAATTCATGTCCCGGCCCGGCAACGGGCCGCCTATGCCATCAGTTGGGGGAGCGGCCGCTTGACCGCCTGTGTTTTGGTGTTATAGTTGCATACAACACCAGTTACCCCAGAGCAGGACGTTCGCCATGAAGCGCAAGCTCCTCCGCACGATGACGGCCCTCTCGGCGACCGCCACCGTGTTCACCGTGCTGCTGCTGGCCGCGCGCCCGGTCGCCCCCGCGGCGCCGGTGGCGGCCGCGCTGGCCGTCGAC
>JABFWF010000003.1 GCA_013362405.1 Lysobacter sp.
GTTGCCGTCCGCGTCGTAGGCGGTGAAGCGCATGCCGTTGGTGTGGAACGGCAGCTTCTGCCGCTTGTTCATGACCAGGTCGCGCTTCTCTTCGAAGGCGACCTCGTGCGTGCCGAGCAGCCGCACCTTCTTCTCCGCGCGGATGCGCTGCAGCGCCGCCGGGATGAGGTCGGGGTCGATCTCGTTCGGCCAGTGGCCTTCCAGCCCCATCAGCACCGCCTTGTCGGTGCCGTGGCCGCGGCCGGTGAGCGCGAGCGAGCCGAACACCTCGGCGCGGATGCGCCCCGTGCGCTCCAGTTGCCCGCTTTCCGCGAGCCAGTGGCTGACGAAACGCGCGGCCGCGCGCATCGGCCCGACCGTGTGCGAGGAACTCGGGCCGATGCCGATCTTGTAGAGGTCGAAGGTGCTGACGGCCATTGGGGTGTGCGAAGGCTTCTGGAATGGGTCGCGCCGTGCCTGCGATGGCCTGGCGCACGGAAGGAGCGAAGAAGTGTAGGGCGATACACGACCGAGGGATGGCGCAGCGGCGGGTCGCGGGCTATTCCAGAGGCCTTCACGGACCTCCGATGGAACCCGGAAGGCGGTTGCCGCCCGCCTTCGCCGCGGAACCGTCCTTATTCTATGCCGCCCCGCCCGACGCCCACCCAACCGCCGATGTCCGGATCGCCGCCCGTCCTGCAGCTGTTCCAGCGCGATGACTGCCACCTGTGCGACCTCGCCCTGGACGTGCTGGCGCGGGCACGCGCGCCGGCGTTCGAGAGCGTCTTCATCGACGGCGACGACGCGCTGGAGGCGCGTTACGGCGAGCGCGTCCCGGTGCTGCGCGACGCCGCCGGCGACCGCGAACTGGGCTGGCCGTTCGATGCCGAGGGCGTGCGCAGCTGGCTTGCGGCTGGGCAGCCGTCGTAGGAGCGGTTTACGGCCGCGAGCTTTTCGCCTTCAGCGAAACCTGTGCCGTTGCGGAAGCGATGCCACTCGCGACGCTGGTCCCGGACGCAGGGGTCGCGACTGACGTCGCTCCTGCAGGGCGAACCCCACGCAGGCGATCACTGCGCCGGCTGCAGCACGACCTTCGTGCTCACCGCGATCGCGTCCGGGATCAGTCCGGTGTCGCTCCAGTCGCCGCCGCCGACGCCGAAGTCGAGCCGCTTCACGGTCGCCTTGCCGGCGAGGACCGGCCGCGGGCCCGGCGTCCAGGTGAAGGTCAGCGTGACCGGCTTGCTGGCGCCGTGCAGCGAGAGCGTGCCGTCCGCCGCGTACTGGTTGCCGCCGAGGTGGCGGAAGCGGGTGGCGGTGTAGCGCGCCTGCGGGAATTTCGCCGCATCGAGGAAGTCCGCGCCGCGCAGGTTGTCGTCGTAGTCGTGGTTGCCGGTGGTCGTGCCGGCGAGCGGGATGGTGACGTCGAGCTTCGCGCCGGCGAGCTGCGCCGGATCGAAACTCAGCCGCGTGCTGAAACCGGGAAAGCGGCCGCTGAAGACGTCGCCCTGGTACTTGCCGGCGAAGACGAGCGTGGAACCAGGGGTCTGCACGTAGTCGGCCGCGAGTGCGGGCAACGACAGGGACAGCAGCAACGCGGCAAGGATCAGCCTAGGCATGGGGAGCATCCTCTGTGGGGGAGCGAAGGCGGAGCCAGCGACGCGGCAGCATGCGCGCGAGGGTGGCATCGCGCTGGACGACGTGGTGCCAGACGGCGGCCGTCGCGTGCACCAGCACCACCACCGCCAGTGTCCAGAACAGCACGTCGTGGACTTCCTTGGACAGCGCGTTCAGCGCCGCATCGCGCGGCGCGATCGCCGGCACGCGCACGAGGCCGAACCAGCGCAGCGGGAAGCCCGAGGCCGAATTGACCACCCAGCCGCTGAGCGGGAGCGCGAACAGCAGCGCGTACAGCACCGCGTGGGTGAGGGTCGCCATGCGCTGCTGCCAGCGTGGCATCGCCAGTTCGCGCGGCCGGCCGGCATGTAACCGCCACAGCAGGCGCAGCGCGGCGAGCGCGAGGATGGCGAGGCCGATCGATTTGTGCAACGCGTAGACCTTCGCCTTGTGCGCGCTGTTCGGCAGGTCGGTCATGGTCAGGCCGAGGTACGCCATCACCAGCAGCAGCGCCACGATCACCCAATGGAAAAGCTGGCTGACGCCGTCCCAGCGATCGGCGGAGTTTTTCAGGCTCATGGCGGCGTGGGCAGCGGGTTGGCGGGAGGAGCCTGCCGCGCTTCCGGCGCCGGCGTCTGCGATGTCGCATCGTCGGCGCGCAGGCCGATGCTGCCGGCGCTGACGCCGCCGTCGCGCACGGCTTCGGCCTCGATCCGTAGCTGGATGCGATCGCCGATCACCGTCGGCCATGCGTCGATGCCGAAGTCCTTGCGGCTGAGGGTCGTCGTCGCCGAGAAGCCGGCGGTGCGGCGGAACGGCGGCAGCGGGTGGCGGCGGAGCTGGTTGAAGGTCACGTCCAGGCAGGTGTCGCGGCGAACGCCGTGCAGGGTGAGGTCGCCGCACACCTGCGCATGCTGCGCATCGCGGGGGGCGATGCGGTTCGACACGAAGGTCGCCACCGGATAGTGCGCCACGTCCAGCAGGTTGCGCGCGGAGGCCGCGCGGTTCCAGCCGGCATCGCCGAGGTCGAGCCGCGCCAGCGGCACCGTCACCGCGAGCTTCGCGCCTGCCCAGTCCGCGGGATCGAACCACAGCTGTCCGCCGCTGCCCGACACCGTGCCCAGCGCCTGCGAAAAGCCGGCATGGCTGACCGCGAACAGCACGCGCGTGTGCACCGGATCGAGCGCGTAGCCGTCGCCCGCCGCGTGTGCGCGCAGCGGCAGCAGCAGGAGGCAGGCCAGTGGCGGGAGCAGGCGTCGGGGCATGGCGTGTCCGCGGTGGATGACAGAACGTCCGGAAGCGTGGCATGGCCACGCATGCGTGGCCTGGCCCCATGCTTCCATGCCCCGCGCGCGGGGCGAAGTTCGGGCAGGCGATTCTAGGGCGATGCCTTGCCCGCACGCGGCTTGCGGCCGCAACGCTGCGTTGCGACCATCCGGCCGGGGAAGCGGCCAGGGGCCGCGAGGATGGACCGACCGTGTCGACAAGGATGCTCCACGCGGCGCTGCTGTTCGCCGCGCTGTGCTGCCAGGCCTGCCTGGCGCCGGCGCGCGCCGGCCTGCCCGAGACGCCGCAACCGCAGCAGCTGACCGTCGCCGACGGGTTGCCTTCCAACCACGTCAACGGCGTCGCCGAGGACGCTTTCGGCTACCTGTGGATCGCGACCAGCGACGGGCTGGCGCGCTACGACGGCATCGGCTTCAGGGTGTGGCGCGTGGGCCAGGGCCTGCGTGACAACTTCGTGTGGGCGGTGCACGTCGACGCGAAGAACCGCGTGTGGGTCGGTACCCGCAGTTCCGGGTTGGGGATGCTGGACGTCGACCGTGGCCGCCTGCGCTGGTACGACCAGGCCTTCGATGCGCGCATCGGCAGCGACGAGGTGTGGGCGATCACCTCCACGCGCGATGGCGCGCTGTGGTTCGGCACCGCCACCGGCGGCCTGCACCGGCTCGCGCCGGACGGCCGCATCACCCGCTTCATGCCGCGCGCCGACGACCCGCGCAGCCTGCCCGACGCGGCGGTCGGCCAGCTCGCGGTCGGCCCCGACGGCGCGTTGTGGGTGGGCACGAAGCGAGGCGTGGCCCGCTGGACCGGCCGCGACTTCGCGCGCCTGCCCGCGGCCGCCGTGCACTCGCCCGCCACCAACATGCTGGCCTTCGGCGCCGGCGGCGCGTTGTGGATCGGTACGCCGCGTGGCGTGAGCGCGGTGCATCGCGACGGCAGCGCGGAGCTCGCGCCCTGGCCCGGCTATCCCAAGACGCTGTACGCGCTGCTGCTGCGCGACCGCGACGGCAACCGCTGGCTCGACACCGCCGACGGTCTCGGGCGCGACGCGGAGGGCGAGATCCGCAACGTGCCGCTGTACAGCGAGTACGCGCGCGGCATGATCCGGCCGTCGTGGTCGGGCGCGTACGAGGATCGCGAAGGCGGCCTCTGGTTCGCCAGCAGCGACAGCGGCCTGTGGTACCTGCAGCCGGACTGGACGCGCTTCTCGGTGCTGCCGCGGCGCGCCGACGATCCAGGCTCACTGGCGAACGCCTACGTGCACGGCATCGCGCCGTCCGCGAACGCGGGCATGTGGCTGGTCGGCAGCGGCGGCGTGCTCGACCTGCTCGATCCGGAAAGCGGCGCCGTGTCGCACGTGGTGCCCGACGCCGGTGCCGGCTACATGCCGATGGCGGTGCACGAGGATGCGCGCGGCAAGGTCTGGATCAGCTATTACGACGGCCTCGCGCGCTACGACCCCGGCACCGGCGAGTTGCGCCGCTGGAGCGCGACGGACGCGATGGATCCGGCGTTCGCCGGCGACCGCGTGGAATTCGCGGAAACCGCCGACGGCGCGCTCTGGATCGCCTCGCGCGACGGCGGCGTGCAGGTGCGCGACGCCGAGGGCCATGTCGTCGATTCCATGCCCGCCGACGGCACGCGCGGCCTGCAGCCACAACGCACCGTGCACCAGGCGCTGGTGGGCCCGGATGGCGCGGTCTGGCTGGCCGGCGCGCAGGGACTGCTGACCTGGGACGCGGGAACGCGCCGCTTCGAGCCCGTCGCCGGCGCGCCCGCCGGCGAGTGGTACGGCGTCGCGCGCGACGAGAGCGGGAACGTGTGGCTGGCCGGCTTCGGCACGCTGCTGCGCTGCCGCTGGGATGGCGCGGCGCTGCAGGTGCTGGCGCGCTACGGCGGCGCGGACGGACTGCCGGGGCTCGCGCCGAGCGGGCTCATCGTGGACCGCGCTGGCGTCGTCTGGCTGACCAGCCTGCGGGGGCTGGTCCGCTTCGATCCCGCGCCGCGCCGCGCGCGCCTGTACGGCGTGCACGACGGCCTGCCGAGCCAGGAGTTCGGCGAGCGCCCGGTGCCGCGCCCGGAGGACGGACGCATCGCCGCGGCGACGCCCGATGGCCTGGTGCTGTTCGATCCCGCGGTCGTGCATCCCGACGCGCAGGCGCCGCAGCTGGTCATCGAATCGGTGAGCGTGCGCCGCGGCGACGCGCGCATCGACCTGCCGGCGGATGCGCGCTTCACCCTCGCGCCGGGCGATCGCGACCTGCGCATCGTCGCGCGGCTGCTGTCGTTCGCGAACGCGCGCTCGCACCGTTTCCGATTCCGCCTCGCGCCGTTCGACCAGGACTGGGTCGAGGCCGGTGCGGGCGGCGAGCGGCTGTTCTCGCAGCTCGAACCGGGCGACTACACCCTGCGCGTGCAGGCGCGCACCGCCGACAACGCGTGGTCGGCGCCGCGCGTGCTCGCCTTCCATGTCGCGCCGCCGTGGTGGCGCACGCCGGCGGCACTGGCCGGCTTCGCCGCGCTCGCCGCGCTGCTGCTGTGGGCGCTGGCCGACGCCTATCGCGCGCGCCTGCGCCAGCGCCATGACTGGCAGCTCGCGCTGCACAAGCGCTCGCTCGCCGAGCAGGCATCCGACGCGAAGACGCGCTTCCTCGCCACGCTCGGGCACGAGGTGCGCACGCCGATGACCGGCGTGCTCGGCATGAGCGAGCTGCTGCTCGACACGCCGCTGGACCCGCGCCAGCGCGGCTATGCCGAAGCGATCCGCGGCGCGGGACACCACCTGCTGCGGCTGGTGAACGATGCGCTCGACCTCGCGCGCATCGAGTCCGGCCGGCTCGAACTCGACGTGCAGCCCTTCGCGCTGCGCGCGCTGGTGGCGGAGGTCACCGCGCTGACCGCACCGCTGGCGCGCGAGCGCGGCCTCGCCTTCGTGGAACGCATCGACGAAGGCGTGCCCGACGCGCTGCACGGCGACGCGCTGCGGATCAAGCAGATCCTGCTCAACCTGTTCGGCAACGCGCGCAAGTTCACCGAGCACGGCGAGGTCGGCCTGCATGTTTCGGCGCTGTCGCCGCACGGCGTGCGCTTCGTCGTGCACGACACCGGCCCCGGCCTCAACGCCGAGCAGCAGGCGCGCCTGTTCCGCCGTTTCGAGCAGGCCGAGGGCGCGCGCACCGCGGCGCGTTACGGCGGCAGCGGGCTGGGCCTGGCGATCAGCCAGGAACTGGCGGCCGCGATGGGCGGGCGGATCGCCGTCGACAGCCAGCCCGGGCAGGGCGCGCGCTTCGCGGTCGAGCTGCCGCTGGCGACGGCGGCGCTGCCGCACCCGGCATCGATGCCCGAGCGCCGTCGCGAGGCCACGCCACGCGCGTTGCTGCTGGTGGAGGACGATCCCATCGTCGCCGACGTCGTCGCCGGGCTGCTGCGCGCGCAGGGCCATCGCGTGGTGCACGCGCCGCACGGGCTCGCCGCATTGACGGAAGCGGCGCAGGCGAGCTTCGACGCGGCGCTGCTCGACCTCGACCTGCCCGGCATGGACGGCCTCGCGCTCGCGCGTGCGCTGCGTGCGCAGGGCTTCGGCGCGCCGCTGCTGGCGGTGACCGCGCGTGCGGATGCCGGTGCCGAACCGGCGGCGCGCGCGGCTGGCTTCGACGGCTTCCTGCGCAAGCCGCTCACCGGCGCGATGCTGGCGGACGCGCTCGACGCGCTGCGGATTGCGCTCGCCTGAACGTGCGCATGGCCGGCGGTGGAACGATCCCGCCGCCGCGGGTGCATGGAGCGCGCACGTGGCTGGCTTCGCTTCACCCTCCGTCGATCGCTTTCGCGGCGACGCGGAGCGTTCAGCGCGCGCTGTAGGCGTGCACCTCGTCGACCAGCGCGGCGACGTGCTCGGGCTGCATGTCCGGCGACAGCCCGTGGCCGAGGTTGAACACGTGGCCCTCGCGCGAACCGCCGTTGCCGGCCGCATAGCTGTCGAGCGCGGCGCGGACCTGCGCGCGCACCGCGTCCGGCGAGCCGTACAGCGCCGCCGGATCCAGGTTGCCCTGCAGCGCGACCTTGCCCTGCGCGCGGCGCGCGGCTTCCGACAGTTCGACCAGCCAGTCGACGCCGATGCCTTCCGCGCCGCTCGCGGCGAGTTCCTCCAGGTACGGCGCGTTGCCCTTGCCGAACAGGATCAGCGGCGTGCGCGCCGCGCCTTCGCCGCGCGCGAGTTCGCGTGCGATGCGCGCGAGGTACGGCAACGAGAACTCGCGGTACATCGCCGGCGACAGCACGCCGCCCCAAGTGTCGAACACCTGCAGCGCCTGCGCGCCGGCCGCGCGCTGCGCGGACAGGTAGGCGATGACCGCGTCGGTGTTGACGGACAGCAGCCGGTGCAGCGCCTGCGGCTCGTTCAGCGCCATCGCCTTGATCTTCGCGAAGTTGTCGCTGCCGCCGCCCTCGACCATGTAGCACGCCAGCGTCCACGGACTGCCGGAAAAGCCGATCAGCGGCACGGCGCCGTCGAGCTCGCGCCGGATCACGCGCACGGCGTCCATCACGTAGCGCAGGTCGGTTTCCATGTCGGGCACCGCGAGGCGCGCGACATCGGCCGCGCTGCGCACCGGGCGCTCGAACTTCGGGCCTTCGCCCTCGACGAAGTACAGGCCGAGACCCATCGCGTCCGGCACGGTGAGGATGTCGGAGAACAGGATCGCGGCGTCGAGCGGGAAGCGCCGCAGCGGCTGCAGCGTCACTTCGCAGGCGAGCTCGGGCGCCTTGGCCATCGCGAGGAAGCTGCCCGCCTGCGCGCGGGTGGCACGGTATTCCGGCAGGTAGCGGCCGGCCTGGCGCATCAGCCACACGGGCGTGCGGTCGACGGGTTCGCGGCGCAGGGCACGGAGGAATCGGTCGTTCTTGGGATCGGTCACGTCGGAAATATCCGCATGCGCCGAAGCGATGCCTCGGCCTGGAATGTGTTGCCGTCCATGGCGTGGCGTGCGCGGGCTTCGGATCGCCCGGCCCAGGCATTCATGGCCGGGCGCTCCGCCGCGCGTGGGCTGCCGGCAGGACAGCTCACGAACGCACGGCCTCGCCCTGCACGAACATGAGCTGGAAGCCCTTCTTGAGCTGGCTGTCGCGCGCGTGCTCCAGGGCCGCCGTCGCGCTGGCCTGGTCGAGGTACTGCTCGCGCCGCAGCGTGCTGCGCCCGCCGATCTGCCCGCTCTCGCGCACCAGCGTCCACCCGCCCAGCAGGTCGGGTTCGAGCATCAGTTGCACGAAGCGCGGGGCTTCGCGGCCGTCGGGCCGTTGCTGGAGCAGCAGGCGCATGCCGGCATTGTAGCGGCCGGCCGGCCCAGGCCGGCTGCGAATCAGCCGCGCGGCTGCACCGCGCGCACCGCGTCCCCGGGCCGGTCCGCGACGACACGCGCCAGCCCCGGGCCGTCCCACAGCACGAAGCGCAGTCCGCTGGCGGCGGCCTTCTTGTCCAGGCGCATGCGGGCGACGAGGGCATCGGCGTCGAGTCCGTCCGGCAGCGCGACCGGCAGGCCGAAGCGCGCGAGCAGCGCGGCCAGCGCATCGGCGTCCTGCGCGGCGGCGAGCCCGAGCGCCGCCGACAGCCGCGTCGCCAGCACCATGCCGACCGCGACCGCCTCGCCGTGCACCAGCCCGCCGTAGCCCTGCTCGGCCTCGATCGCGTGCGCGAAGGTGTGGCCGAAGTTGAGCAGCGCGCGCTCGCCGCGTTCGAGCGGATCGCGTTCGACGATCGCCGCCTTGTGCGTGCAGCTCACGGCGATCGCCTCGGCCAGCGTCGCGTCGTCGCGCGCCAGCAACGCGTCGGCGTGGCGCTCGAGCCACGCGAGGAATTCCGCGTCGCGGATCGCGCCGTACTTCACCACCTCGGCAAGGCCCGCGCGCAGCTCGCGTTCCGGCAGCGTGCGCAGCGTCCCGGTGTCGGCGAACACCGCGCGCGGCGGATGGAAGGCGCCGACCAGGTTCTTGCCCTGCGGCAGGTCGACCGCCGTCTTGCCGCCGACCGAGGAATCGACCATCGCCAGCAGCGAGGTCGGCAGTTGCACGACGTCGACGCCGCGCATCCAGCACGCCGCGGCGAAGCCGGCGAGGTCGCCGACCACGCCGCCGCCGAGGGCGAACACGCAGGCGTCGCGGGTGGCTCCGAAATCCGCGAGTTCCCGCACCAGCTCTTCGAAGCCTGCCAGCGTCTTCGACGCCTCGCCGGCGGCGATGCAACTGACCAACACCTGCGCGCGCGCATGCGCCGACAGCGCCGCGACCACGCGCGCGGCGTAAAGGCTCGCGCTCGAAGACCTC
>JABFWF010000291.1 GCA_013362405.1 Lysobacter sp.
GAGAAATTGCTGACGACCGGTAATCCCGACACCGAGCGCGATATGGCATTGTTCGACCGACTGGGCTTGCGTCCGATGCCCGTGGTCGAACAAGGGGAGACCGTCCATGCCGACATCGTCGAAGCGGCGCACCACTGCGCTGCGTGATGGCCTGCCGGTGCAGCCATGAGCCGCCCGGGTTGGCGTGATCGCGTCGACGCCGCACGCGCGCAGCGCGAGGCGACCTCGCGGGTGCGCGTGCGCCGCACCGTGACGCTGCGCGACGGCGCGCGCTGCCTCGTCGAAGGCCGTTCCCTGCTGAATTTCTGCGGCAACGATTACCTCGGCCTGTCGCAGCATTTCGGCGTGGTCGGGGCGTTGCAGGACGCCGCTTCGCGCGAAGGCGCCGGCGGCGTCGGCTCGCACCTGGTCTGCGGCCACCACCAGATCCACGACGCGCTGGAGCGCGAAGTCGCCGACTGGCTGGGCACGCCGGCCGCGCTGCTGTTCGGCAGCGGGTACCTGGCGAACCTGGCCGTCGTGCAGGCGCTGCTCGGCGACGAGGACGTCTGCGTCCAGGACCGCCTCAACCACGCCAGCTTGATCGACGCCGCCCGCCTGGCCGGCTGCCGCCTGCGCCGCTATCCGCACGGCGATGCCGAAGGCGCCATCCGCCAGTTGCGCAGCATGCCGGAGGGCGCGGCGATGCTCGCCACCGACGGCGTGTTCAGCATGGACGGCGACATCGCCCCGCTGCGCGAACTGGCGCTGGTGGCACGCGTGCAGAAGGCATTGCTGTACGTGGACGATGCGCACGGCATCGGCGTGGTCGGCCCGGACGGGCGCGGCAGCGTCGCGGCCAGCAAGCTCGGTGTGAACGACGTGCCGCTTCAGCTGGCGACGCTCGGCAAGGCGCTGGGCGGTTACGGCGCGGTCGTGGCCGGCGATGCCGACCTCATCGGGCATCTGTCCGAAACCGCGCGTTCCTACATCTACACCACCGCGTTGCCGCCGCCGCAGGCCGCCGCGTCCCTGGCCGCCGTGAAGCTGGCACGCGCCGAACACTGGCGCCGCAGCAAGCTGGACGAGCTGGTGGGCCGCTTCCGCGACCGGGCACAGCGCGCCGGACTGGAACTGATGGATTCGCAGACGGCGATCCAGCCGGTGATCTGCGGAGACGACGCCACCGCGCTGACGATGGCCGCCAGCCTGGAGCAGGCGGGCTACTGGGTCGCCGCGATCCGCCCACCGACCGTGCCCGAAGGCCGCGCGCGGCTGCGCGTGACGCTCTCCGCGCTGCACGGCGTGGCCGACGTCGATGGCCTCGTGGATGCGATGTCGAAGGCGCGCGAGCGCATCCGCCTCGGGCTGGTGGAGACCGCCCGGCGCGAGGCCGTGCTGGCGCGATGAGCGGCGAGCGCGACCTTGCGCGCCTGCTGGCCCACCTGAGCGTCACGTCTCGCGCGGGCGAATTCGCCTTCGTGGCGCGTCCTGCCGCCGATCCGTCGCTGGCCTCGCTCGCCGTGGCGATGGTGACCGAGGACGAGGGCGTCACCTACGTGCTGCCCTGCGAGGTCGCCGACGCGCGCGGCCTGCCGTACGATTTCCGGGCCGCCTGGCTCACCCTGGGCGTGCATTCGGCGCTGGATGCGGTCGGCCTGACCGCCGCCTTCGCCACCGCGCTGGCGCGTCGCGGCATCGCCTGCAACGTCCTGGCCGGCTTCCATCACGACCACCTGCTGGTTCCGGCCGATCGCCGCGACGACGCACTGGCTGTACTGGCCGACCTCGCCCGGGACGGCCACTAGCTCCACGCACCACCTTCATCCCCCATCGGCTGCACCCATGTACATCGAAACGCGCGGGCAGGGTCCCGCGCTGGCACTCATCCACGGCTGGGCCATGCACGGCGGCCTGTTCGCGCCGCTGGTCGAACGCCTGCAGGATCGCTACACGCTCCACCTCATCGACCTGCCCGGTCACGGCCGCGCACGCGACGACGCCACACCGCTGTCGCCCGAAGCGCTCGCGCCGCAGCTCGTCGCGCGCGTGCCGGACGCCGTGTGGCTGGGCTGGTCGCTGGGTGGGCAGTTCGCGCTGCGCTGCGCGCTGGATTTCCCCGAAGAGGTGCGCGGGCTGGTGATGATCGCCTCCTCGCCGCGCTTCGTGACCGACGAAGGCTGGCCGCACGGGGTGAAACCCACACTGTTCCGCGACTTCGGCGACGCGCTCGGCCGCGATTTCCGCGGCACGCTGGAAGGCTTCCTCGCGCTGGAAGCGCTGGGTTCCAGCTACGCGCAGGACGAACTGCGCAGCCTGAAGGCGCAGGCCTTCGAGCGCGGCGAACCGTCCGCCCGCGCGCTGCAGGAAGGCCTCGTGCTGCTGGACCGCCTCGACCTTCGCGACGAACTGCCGCAGTT
>JABFWF010000140.1 GCA_013362405.1 Lysobacter sp.
TGGGCTTCGAACGCAGCTTCCGCTTCGAGTATTCGGAGGACGGCGTGGATCGCCATGTCGGCCGGCTGGTACTGCGCGGCGACCGGCTGGTGTCCTTCAGCGGCCCGGCGCGCGCGACCCCGGTGGTGCGGCTGCACTAGTCCCGCGCGGCTACTTCACGACGCGCAGGTGCGGCGGCCCGCGGCGCGGTGGCGCGGGTGCGTCACCGCCGTCCTCGGGCGGTACCGGCGGCCCGTCCTCGGCTCCGCCAGTGGCCAGGCTATCGTCCGGCAGCGCCATGCCCTGCCCGGTCTCGCGCGCGTAGATCGCCAGCACCGCCGGCACGGGCACCACCACGGGGTAGCTCACGCCGCCGAAGCGCGCGGTGAAGCGCACCTCCTCGTTGCCGAGTTCCAGCGTCGCCACCGCGCGCGCGGCGATATTCAGCACGACCTTGCCGTCCTTGACCGCGTGCGAGGGCACCTGCACGCCCGACTGCGAGGCGTCGACCAGCAGGTGCGGGGTCATGCCGTTGTCGGCGATCCACTCGTACAGCGCCCGCAGCAGGTACGGGCGGTGACTGGTCATGGCATGGGCGGCTTCGGTCATGGGACGAGTGTAGCGGGTCGGTGCGCGACCCCGCGGAACGGTGGCACGGATCGGCTGCTGCCTCCAGCAACGAAAAAGCCCGCCGTGGGCGGGCTTTTCGCTGGCCGGCATCCGCTCAGGCCGGCAGGTCGCGCAGGTTGCGCTCCTGCGGCGTGAGGCTGCGGGTGAAGCCGGGGTTGCGGAAGATGCGGTTGCCGTAGTCCTCGATCGCCTTGCCGTCCTTCGGCAGGCCGACGCCCAGCGCATCGAGGCGCCAGACGATCGGCGCCATCGCGCAATCGGCGAGGCTCATCTCGGGATTGAGGAAGAACTTGCTGGCCTTGAACAGCGGCACCGACGCGGTCAGCAGTTCCTTCAGGCGCTTGCGACCGGCTTCGGCCTGCTGCTTGTTGCCGAGCTGGATCGCCTGCACCTGCGGCACCCAGTCGTGCTCGATGCGCAGCATCGCCAGGCGCAGGCGCGCGCGCGACAGTGGATCGACCGGCATCAGCGGCGGATGCGGGTAGCGCTCGTCGAGGTATTCGCTGACGACCGACGCGGCGTACAGCACCAGCTCGCGCTCGACCAGCGTCGGCACCGAGTGGTACGGGTTGAGGTCGATCAGGTCTTCCGGCGGATTCTGCGGATCGACCGGGATCAGGTCGTAGGTGACGCCCTTCGCGGCCAGCACCAGGCGCACGCGGTGGCAGAGGACGTCGTCGACGGAGGAAAACAGGGTCAGTGCGTTACGCATGCGCGGACTCGTCGCCATCATGGGCCTTCTCCCGCGATTGGATCCGCCAATCGCATCGGCGCCGCCCACCCCTTGCGGACGGTCGCCCGGTCTTCCCGAGTATCCCTATTCCTCTTGCTGGGACCGCCCGCGCGTCATCCGCTTGGGCGGCCTTCCGACTACGCATCCGGTTTACCGCAGGCAGCCGCTCCTTGGGAAGTCCCGGAACGCAGGCTCCGGGGCTTCCGGGCGTCCGCTCAGTGCACGTCGCGCCAGTATTCCTTCTTCAGCAGCCAGGCGAGGAAGGTGAAGAACGCCAGGAACAACACCGCCCACACGCCGATGTCCTGGCGCTGCAGTGCGGCGGGCTCGCCGGCGTACTCGAGGAACGTGGTGATGTCGCGCACGGTCTGGTCGAACTGCTCGGGCGTCTGCGCGCCCGGGGTCGCGAGCACCAGCTTCTCGACCGGGCGATCGCCGCCCGCATCGGCCTTGCCGTATTCGGCGTGCTGCAGGCCCTGCATCTGCCACAGCGGGTTCGGCATCGAGGCGTTCGGGAACACGGTGTTGTTCCAGCCGACCGGCCGCGACTCGTCGAGGTAGAACGACTTCAGGTAGGCCGCGATCCAGTCCGGGCCGCGCACGCGCGCGATCAGGCTGAGGTCCGGCGGCATCTTGCCGAAGAACTGCTTCGCCCCGTCCTCGGTCATCGACACTTCGACGTGGTCGCCGAACTTGCCGCCGTGCAGGTTGAGGTTGTTCTGCACCTCCTCCTCGGTCAGGCCGAGATCCTCGGCCATGCGCGAGTAGCGCAGGTACTTGAGCGAGTGGCAGCCCGAGCAGTTGTTCATGAACAACTGCGCGCCGCGCTGCAGGGACGCCTTGTCGGTGATGTCGGTGCCGGCGCGCGGGAAGTTCTCCCCCTCTTCGGCCAGCGCGGGGCCGGCGAGCAGGAGACCGACGAAGAGCGCCGGCAGCAGGCGGATCGAAAGCTGGCGCAGCTTAGTCATGCGTCGTCACCCGTTCCGGCACCGGCTTGGTTTTGTCGAGCTTGGTCCACAGCGGCATGGTGATGAAGAACACGAAGTACAGGAAGGTCAGGACGCGGCCGATGATCGTCTCGACCGGATCGGTACCGGGACCCGAGCCGATCTTGCCGAGCCACAGGAAGCAGATCGCGAGCATCGCGAGCATCGCCCACGACAGCCAGCCGCGGTAGCGGAACGACTTGACCGGGCTCTTGTCCAGCCACGGCACCAGGAACAGCAGCACGATCGCGCCGAACATCACCAGCACGCCCCACAGCTTGATCGCGAAGAACGAGGGGACGACGCGCAACATCGCGTAGTACGGGGTGAAGTACCACACCGGCTTGATGTGCGACGGCGTCACCAGGCGGTTGGCCTCGGTGAAGTTGTCGTGCTCGAGGAACCAGCCGCCGAAGGTCGGCGCGAAAAAGATGATGAAGGCAGCGATGGTGAGGAAGAAACCGACGCCGAAGAGATCCTTCACCGAGTAGTACGGATGGAACGGGATGCCGTCGGCCGGCGCGGTGGTCGACCAGCGGTTGCCCTTCGGGCCCTTCTTGATCTCGACGCCGTCCGGATTGTTCGAGCCGACCTCATGCAGCGCGCCGAGGTGCAGCACGACCAGCAGCAGCAGGACGAGCGGCAGCGCGATGACATGCAGCGCGAAGAAGCGGTTGAGCGTGGCGTCGCTGGGCAGGTAGTCGCCCATGATCCACTCGGTCAGCCCCTGCCCGATCACCGGGATCGCGCCGAAGAGCGAGATGATCACCTTCGCGCCCCAGAACGACATCTGGCCCCAGGGCAGCACGTAGCCCATGAAGGCTTCGGCCATCAGGACGAGGTAGATCACCATGCCGAGCAGCCACACCAGCTCGCGCGGCTTCTTGTACGAGCCGTACATGAGGCCGCGGAACATGTGCAGGTAGACGACGATGAAGAACAGCGAGGCGCCGGTCGAATGCATGTACCGGATCAGCCAGCCCCACTCCACGTCGCGCATGATGTATTCAATCGACGCGAACGCCTGGTCCGCGGCCGGCTTGAAGTGCATCGTCAGGAAGATGCCGGTGACGATCTGGTTGACCAGCACGAGCAGCGCGAGCGAGCCGAAGAAATACCAGAAGTTGAAGTTTTTCGGCGCGTAGTACTCGGTCATGTGCTTGCGGTACACCGGCATCATGCCGGGCGCGCGCGCGTTGACCCAGTCCATCACGGTGGTGGTCGTGCGGGTGATGAAGTTCGCCATGGCTTACGCCGCTCCCTTGGGATCGACGCCGATCACGATCGACGTGTCGCTTTCGTAGTGGTGCGGCGGCACCAGCAGGTTGATCGGCGCCGGCACGCCATCGAACACGCGGCCGGACATGTCGAAGCGCGACTTGTGGCACGGGCAGAAATAACCGCCCTTCCACTCCGGGTCGAACGGCTCGGGCTTGATCTCGGCCTTCATTTCCGGCGAGCAGCCCAGGTGCGTGCACAGGCCGACCAGCACGGAAATCTCCGGCTTGATCGAGCGGAAGTGATAGTCGCCCTTGAGCACGTAGGTCGGCTGCTGGTCGGCATTGCCCGACTTCGGATCGCGCAGGCGCGCGTCGAGCTGGGGCAGCGCATCGAGGATCGCCTTGGAGCGCTTGACGATCCAGATCGGCTGGCCGCGCCATTCGAGCACCATGCGCGTGCCTTCGGCCAGCGCGCTGATGTCGGCGGTGATCGGGGCGCCGGCCAGCTTGGCCTTGGCGCTCGGATTCCACGACTTGATGAACGGTACCGCCACGAACCCGGCGCCTACCGCGCCGACCACCGCCGTGGTCGCGGTCAGGAACCGGCGACGGCCCTGGTTTTCGACCCCATCATTGCCCATCAGGCACTCCGCAGAGACTTTCGAATCACAGGCTGGCGAGCCCGCGGGCGCAGGCTTCGCAAAGACGGTGAAGTGTAGCGGAACGCTGAATGCCGCGACAATGTTTGGGCCGGACGCGGACGTGCGCGGCCGGCTCAGCGCGCGGCGAGCAGGCCGCGGTAGCGGTCGGCGAGGATGCCCACCCGTTGCACGTAGCGCTGGGTTTCGGCGTAGGGCGGCACGCCGCCGTACTTGTCGACCGCTCCCTCGCCGGCGTTGTAGCCGGCGGCGGCCAAGGCGACGTTGCCGTTGAAGCGCCGCAGCAGCCAGGCGAGGTACTGCACGCCGCCACGGATGTTCTGCGCGGCGTCGAAGGCGTTGCCGACGCCGAAGCGCCGCGCGGTGCTCGGCATCAGCTGCATCAGGCCCTGCGCGCCCACGCGCGACAGGGCGTTCGGGTTGAAGGCCGACTCGGCGTGGATGATCGCCCGGACCACCGCCTCCTCGACCCCGTAATCCTTCGCCGCCTGGGCGATCTCCGCCTGGTAGGCCGCGGTGTTGAGGGCAAGGGTGCGGAAGTCCACGCCCGGGCGCGCGGCGCAGGCGTAGCAGGTTTCCATGAAGCTGTAGCGGATCGTGCGCAGCCCGCTGACCGCCGCACCACCGCGGGGCGGCTTGCTGGTGTAGTGGCGCACCCCGTCCTCGACGTAGGCGTAGACCTGCCCGGTGACCAGGCGGCGCGGCGGAGCGTAGGAAGCCGTGGCGGGCACCGCCTCCACGGGCGCAGCCGGCACCGGACTGGGCGGCAGGCTTGCGGCGACGGGCGAGCCGGCAACCGGCGCCGGCGTCGTGGCCGCGCCGGCGGACACCCGGGCGGAGGCGATGCGGCGTGGCGCGCGCTGGTAGCTGATCGCCGTGCAGTGGGCCCCATGCACGACCTTGCTCGTGTAGCTGCGGCTGCCGTCCGCCGCGTCGCAGCGGTACAGGGTGCCGGCCAGCGCCGGCGAGGCGCCCAGCACGCCGAGCAACAGCAGCAGTCCCCTGACCCCCTTCATGCCGGCAGTGTCCGTCCTTCAGGACTGCTTGACAAGTGCTTGATTTTCCTGAACGGGAAGGTCGGTTCAGGGCCCCTCCGACGCCGGTACACTAGGCATCCGGCCCGGATTCACCGCCGCCGCCCCGGAACCTACGCAATGACCGACACCCCCCGGCCGCCCCGCGGCCCGGCCGCCGCCCCCGCGTCTGCCCCCCTGCCCGCTTCGAAGAAGCTCTTCATCGAGACCCACGGGTGCCAGATGAACGAGTACGACTCGGCCCGCATGGCCGACGTCCTCGCCGCCAGCGACGGCCTCGAGCTCACGACAAAGGTCGAGGAAGCCGACGTCATCCTGGTAAACACCTGCTCGATTCGCGAGAAGGCCCAGCACAAGGTCTTCAGCCAGCTCGGTCGCTGGAAGGGCCTCAAGGCCGGCGAGCGCCCGGTGCTGATCGGCGTCGGCGGCTGCGTCGCTTCGCAGGAAGGTGCGGCCATCGTCGAGCGCGCGCCCTACGTGGACCTCGTGTTCGGCCCGCAGACCCTGCACCGCCTGCCCGAGCTGATCCGCGAGCGCCGCGCCACCGGCCGCCCGCAGGTCGACATCAGCTTCCCCGAGATCGAGAAATTCGATCGCCTGCCCGAACCGCGCGCCGAGGGGCCGACCGCCTTCGTCTCGATCATGGAAGGCTGCTCGAAGTACTGCTCGTTCTGCGTGGTGCCGTACACCCGCGGCGAGGAGGTCAGCCGGCCGTTCGAGGACGTCCTCGTCGAAGTCGCCCAGCTCGCCGCGCAGGGCGTGCGCGAGGTGACGCTGCTGGGGCAGAACGTCAACGCCTACCGCGGCCCGATCGCGCCTGTCGAAAGCGAGGGCGATGGCGCGTGCGAGGGCCTTGGCCCAAGCGAACAGCTCCATGCCGACCTCGGCCTGCTGATCCGCGCGGTCGCCGGCATCGATGGCATCGACCGCATCCGCTTCACCACCTCGCATCCGCTGGAGTTCTCTGACTCGCTGGTCGAGGCCTACCGCGACGTGCCCAGGCTCGCCAACTACCTCCACCTGCCGGTGCAGTCCGGCAGCGACCGCGTGCTCGCGGCGATGAAGCGCGGCTACACGGCGCTCGAGTTCAAGCAGAAGGTGCGCAAGCTGCGCGCCGTGCGGCCGGACATCTCGCTGTCGTCGGACTTCATCGTCGGCTTCCCCGGCGAGACCGAGGCCGATTTCGAGAAGACGATGAAGCTGATCGAGGACGTCGGCTTCGACCAGTCGTTCTCCTTCATCTACTCGCGTCGCCCCGGCACGCCCGCGGCGGACCTCGAGGACACCGTGTCGTCGGAGGAAAAGCACGCGCGCCTGGCGCGCCTGCAGGCGGCGATCAACGCCAATGCCGCGCGCATCTCGCAGGCGATGGTCGGCACGACCCAGCGCGTGCTGGTCGAGGGCCGCTCGAAGAAGAATGCCGACGAACTCACCGGCAAGACCGAGAACATGCGCTCGGTGAATTTCCCCGGCAATCCGCGCCTGGTCGGGCGTTTCGTCGATATCGTCATCACAGAGGCCTTGAGCAACTCACTGCGGGGACGTGTCGCCATGGTGGACGACGAGGTTGCGGCTTGATGCCTCTCGTTTCCGCGAAAGCGGGAATCCATAGGACCTTGCAGCTGTCTTGACTCAAGGACGCTGGATTCCCGCCTTCGCGGGAATGACGGCCAACGGCGGCCCCTCTCAATCCAGCCGCTTGCGGAACCGCAGGATCGCCGCCGTCATCATCACGGTGGTGAAGGCGAGCAGCGCCAGCGCGTCCGGCCACAGCTCGAAGAGACTCGCACCGCGCAGCATCACGCCGCGGATCAGGCGCAGGAAGTGCGTCAGCGGCAGCAGCTCGGCCAGCCACTGCGCGGCCTTCGGCATGCCGGCGAACGGGAACATGAAACCCGACAGCAGGATCGACGGCAGGAACACGAAGAACGTCATCTGCATCGCCTGGAACTGCGAGCGTGCGCGCGTGGAGATCAGCAGGCCGAGGGTGAGGTTGGCGAGGATCAGCAGCACCGCGGCGAGGTAGACGTCGAGCAGGCTGCCGCGCACCGGCACGCGGAACAGCAGCAGCCCGAGCAGCAGGATCACGGTCGTCTGCACCAGGCCGATCGCGGCGTACGGCAGCACCTTGCCGACCATCAGCTCGCTGCGGCTGACCGGCGTGGCGATCAGCAGTTCCATGTTGCCGCGCTCGCGTTCGCGCACGATCGCGACCGCGGTGAACAGCACCATCGTCATCGTCAGGATCACGCCGATCAGCCCGGGCACGATGTTCACCGCCGAACGCCGCTCCGGGTTGTAGAAGGCGACCACGCGGATCTGCTGGGGCGTCACCTCGCGCGCGCCGGTCGTGTTCGCCAGCGCGGCCGCATTGTCGAGCGGCATCTGCGCGAGCTGGACCGCCGCGCTCTGCACCACCGTGTCGCTGCCGTCCACGAGCACCTGCACCGCTTCGCGGCCATCGATGCGGCGGCGCTCGAAGTCGGCCGGCACCACCACGCCGACACTGACCTGCCCGCGCCGCAGCAGCGCCATGGCCTCCTGCGGCGTGTCGGCGACATGCGTCGGCGCGATCACGCCGGTCGCCAGCATGTCCATCACCAGCGCACGCGAACCGGCGGTGCGCGCCTCGTCGGCGATCGCCGCCGAGAGGTGGCGCAGGTTGAGGTTGATCGCGTATCCGAACAGCACCAGCTGCAGCACCGGGATGCCGACGATCATCGCGAGGGTGATGCGGTCGCGGCGCAGCTGCCGCAGCTCCTTCAGCATCACCGCCCACAGCCGTCGCGCGTTCACGCGGCGCGCTCCCGTTCGTTGCGGCCGCGCGTGGCGGAAACGAACACGTCCTCGAGGTTGGGCGCCACCCCGGCGACCTCCGCCTTCACGCCACCGCGCGCGAGCGCGTCGCGCACGCGTGCCTGCGCGCCCGGGCCGGCGGTGAGCACCCGCAGCGTGTTGCCGATCTGCGCGACGCTGAGCACGCCGGGCGCGCTCTCCAGCAAACGATGCACGCGGCGTGGTTCCTCGGCGTGCACCGCGAGCGTGCGGCCTTCCAATGCGCGGGTCAGCTCGGCCGGCGTGCCGTCCGCGACCAGCGCGCCGCGATCGAGCACGGCAAGGCGGTGGCAACGCTCGGCCTCGTCCATGTAGTGGGTCGAGACGAGGATGGTGGTGCCCGCGTCGGCGAGGTCGAACAGGCGTTCCCAGAATTCGCGGCGCGACTCGGGATCCACCGCGCTGGTCGGTTCGTCGAGGAACAGCAGTTCTGGCTCGTGGATCACCGCGCCGGCCAGCGCGAGGCGCTGCTTCTGCCCGCCGCTGAGCGTGCCGGCGAGCTGCTGCTCGCGGTCGTCGAAGTGGTAGCGCCTGACGAGCGTGTCGATGCGTTCGCGCGCGTGCGACTTAGGCACACCCTGCACGGCGGCGAGGAACTCGAGGTTCTCGCGCACCGTCAGGTCCTCGAACAGCGAGAACTTCTGCGTCATGTAGCCGATGCGCCGGCGAAGGGCCTCCGCCTGCTCGGGAATGCGCAGACCGAGCACGGAAATGTCGCCTTCGCTCGGCGCGAGCAGGCCGCAGAGCATGCGGATGGTGGTGGTCTTGCCGGAGCCGTTCGGGCCGAGGAAGCCGTACACGCTGGCGCGCGGCACCTCGAGGTCGACATGGTCGACGGCGACCAGCGCGCCGAAGCGGCGGGTCAGGCCGCGCGCGACGATGGCTTCGCTGCTCTCCGCACTCATCGGCCGAGGTCGACCCGCACCGGCAGGCCCGCCGGCAGGTCGCGCGCTTCCGTCGGCGACAACGCCACCTCGGCGAGGTAGACAAGGCGCGCCGCGTCGTCGCCGGTGAGCGCGTAGTAGGGGGTGAAGCTCGGTTCGCTGTGGACCATGCGCACCGTGCCGTGCAGCAAGCCATCGCGGCCGTCGACAT
>JABFWF010000045.1 GCA_013362405.1 Lysobacter sp.
CGCGGCGCGCGGGCGGGCCACGCCTGCAGGATGCGCTGCAGCGCGCCGAGGTCGGGGCTGGATCCAGTAGGTGAACCAGGCGCCGGTGACGCGCAGGTGGGGGTGGATGGCCTGCAGGCGGGCTTCGAGCCGTTCGCGCCGGAACGGCGACAGGGCCGGGAGGCCCTCGAGGACGATCATGTCCGGGAGCACCGTGTGACAACGGGCCCGCCATTGTAGCCGGTCGGGCTGCCGCACCCCGGATCGGGGCGTGGCGACGCGCGTCCCGCCGCGATCAGGCCCCGTTGGCGGTCCCGTTGGCACTGGTCGCGGCAGGCTTGCTGTCCGCCGCCATCTTGTCCAGCGCTTCGCGCAGCTGTTGCGGCGGGATGTAGCCGCCGAGCTGGGTGCCGTCCTCGGCGAGGACCATCGGGGTGCCGGTCAGGCCCATGCGCTGGCCGAGCGTGTATTCCATCGCGACCGGGTTATTGCAGTTGCGGTACGGCACGGGACGGTCGCTCTTGGCGTCGGTGAGCGCCCGCCGCGGGTCGGCCGCGCACCACACCGACACCATCTTCTTGTAGTCGTCGCTGCCCAGGCCCATGCGCGGAAAGGCGACGTACTGCACCGCGATGCCCTGGCGGTTGTAGTCGGCGATCTGGCTGTGGAACTTGCGGCAGTAGGCGCACTCGACGTCGGTGAAGACGGTGACGGTGTACTTCGGATTGGCCGGCGCGAACACGATGCGGTCGCTCACCGGCATCGACGCCATCAGCTTGCGGCGCACGCCGGCCATCGTGTCCTCGGCCAGGTTGCGCTTGTGCTCGATGTCGTACAGCGACCCCTGCATCAGGTAGCGGCCGTCGTCGCTGACGTAGACGACCTGCCCGGAGACCACCGCCTCCTGGAAGCCCGGCAGCGCGGACGGCGTGATCTGGTCGATGCGCACCTGCGGGTTGACCTTGAGGATCGCGTCGCGCGCGCGCGCCGCCGCGGAGCCGGCCGCGACGTGCAATGCGGCGGGGGGCGCCGCCAGGTCCTTCGCGCTGGCCTGCGCGCCAGGCTTGGCGGCGGTGGCCGGCGAATTGGGCTGGGCGCAGGCCGAGAGGCTGACGGCGATACCTGCGAGGACGAGGGCAAGGGTGCGCATGGAGGTTCCTGGACCGCGGAAGGGCTTCGACCGGGCGTGTCCCCGGATCGTTCCGAGGATTGTCGCATGCACGCGCGAAGCGACCTGCCACGCGGGCGGATGAATGGGGCCGGTCGTCAGGTTCGTCGAGCGTCCGGTGTCGCACGCGTTGCTTCGACAATCGGCGATGAGGCGACTTGCTGGTCGGATCGCCCGGACGGGCCAGTCCGGCCCTGTTCACTGCTCGGCCAAGCGAGCTGCAGTTGCGCGCAAGCGCGTCGTTTCGAACACCGCCGGTTGCCATCCATGGCGCAACGCTTGCTTTTCCGGAGTGCCCGGCCCGGCCATCCCTGGCCTGGCGTTCGGCAGCCACGCGGCAGTGCCGCGCACGCGGGCTGCCTCACCCCCTCGGATGGTGCCGGGCGTGGAGTTGCTTGAGCTGCTCGCGCGCGACGAGGGTGTAGATCTGCGTCGTCGACAGCGAGGCGTGGCCCAGCAGCAGTTGCAGCGCGCGCAGGTCGGCGCCGTGGTTGAGCAGGTGGGTGGCGAAGCTGTGACGCAGGCCGTGCGGGCTGATGCGCTTCGGATCGATCCCGGCCACCGCCGCCATGCGTTTCACCAACTGCCAGAACTGCTGGCGCGTCGGCGCCTCGCCACGCGGCGTCAGGAACAGCGGCGCGAGCGCGCGCTTGCCGGCCAATTGCGGGCGCGCCTCGGCGAGATAGCACTCCAGCCAGTGCTGCGCCTCTTCGCCCAGGGGCACCAACCGCTCCTTGCTGCCCTTGCCGAGCACGCGCAGCACGCCCTGGCGCAGGTTGACGGCATTCGACGGCAGATCGACCAGCTCGCTCACGCGCAGGCCGCAGGCATACATCAGCTCGAGCATGGCGCGGTCGCGCAGGCCCTGCGGCGTGGCGAGGTCGGGCGCCGCGAGCAACGCGTCGATCTCGCTTTCGGCGAGCGCCTTGGGCAGCAGGCGCGGCAGACGCGGCGGCTCGAGCAGCGCGACGGGGTCGTCGGCGCGCACGCCGCGCCGGACCGCCTGCGCGTAGAACGCGCGCAGCACCGACAGCAGGCGCGCGTTGCTGCGTGGCGAATAACCCTCGCGCGTGCGCCACGCGAGGTAGTCGAACAGCGCGCCGCGATCGGCGCCGGCCAGCCCGCCACCGGCGCCGTCGCGCCAGCGCGAGAAGCCCTCGAGGTCGCGGCGATAGCTCGCCAGCGTCTGCCGGGCGAGGGCGGCTTCCGCCCAGGTCGCGTCGAGGAACGCCTCGATCGCGCGCGCATCGGTGTCGCGCAGCGGCGGCAGGTCGTGGACGCGCTGGCGGCGTTCGGCGGGCGTGCGCGGCATGTCGCGAGCTTAGCGGCGACTTCGCGCGCCGGCTATGCTGGCGCGATGCACTCCGCTCCCCCGAAACAGAACGCGCTGATCGGCTGGCGCATCCTCGCGCTGGCCTACGACTTCTTCCCGGCGCTGGCGCTGTGGATGCTGGCGTCGCTGGCGTTCACCCTCGGCTACACGATCGCCGGGCATGCACCGCGACAGAACATCGCCCCCTTCAGCCCGTTGCAATGGCTGCTGTGGCTGGCCTGCTGGCTGCTCACCGGCGCCTACGCGGTGCTGAGCTGGTATCGCGGCGGGCGCACGCTGGGCATGCGGCCGTGGCGGTTGCGCGTGGTCGACGCGACGGGTGGCGACGCGCGGCTCCCCGCGCTGTTGCGCCGCTATGCCGTCGGCACGCTGTCCCTGCTCGCGGCGGGCCTGGGCTTCTGGTGGGCCTGGTTCGACCGCGACCGCCTGACCTGGCACGACCGCGCGAGCGGGACGCGGATGGTGCGCGAGGCGAAGCGCGCGAAGACCTGACGCTTGCGCCTCACCCGCTCCTTCTGCGGAACAGCACCGCCGACACCGCGAGCATGACCGCCGACGGGATCAGGTAGGCGATGCGGTAGTCGAACTTGTACACGCCGGCCAGGCGCACGACCTGCGTCTGCAGCAGCCAGAAGCCGAGCGCGAACACGATGCCGATGAACAGCCGGCGGCCGAGGCCGCCGCTGCGCAGGCTGCCGAAGGCGAACGGGATCGCCGCCAGGCACAGCGCCAGCACGTTGACCGGGTAGAACCAGCGGCCCCAGTACGACTCCTCGTACGCGCTCGCGTCGAGGTCGTTCCGCTTGCGGTACTCGATGCTGCTGCGCAGGTCGCTGGACGGCATGTAGCGTGGCGCCATCACGCTGGCGGCGAGCGCGGCGTCGTCCAGCTTGGACTGCCACTGCTCCTCCATCGCCTCGGTCTGGGTCACCGCGCGCTGGTCGAACCAGGTGCGGCGCACGTTGTGCAGCAGCCAGCCGCCCGGATGGTGCTCGGCGCTCGCCGCGCGCGCGATCGATTCCAGCCGCCCGCTGGCATCGAACTCGTACAGCCGCACGTCGCGCAGGGCGAGCCAGTGGTGGCTGCCCTCGCCGCGCTCCTCGCCGGTCTGCGCGTTGAGGAAGGTGTTGCCTTCGCGCGCCCACAGGCCCGAGTACTGCGCGACGATCATGTCCTTCGACTTCGACGACGCCTTCAGGCTCTCCGCCTTGCGCTGGCCCCACGGGCCGAGCGTCTCGCCGTCCACCACCATCAGCGCGGTCAGCACCGACAGCGCCAGCGCGACCGCGAGGCCGAGCCGCCGCCGCGACAGTCCGAGCGCGCGCAACGCGGTCAGTTCCGAGCTCGCCGCCAGCTGGCCGAGGCCCATCAGCGTGCCGATCACCGCCGCGGTCGGGAACAGCTGGTAGGCGCGGCGCGGGACCGTGTAGATCACGTTGATCAGCGCGGTGGCGAAGGTGTAGTCGCCCTTGCCGATGTCGCCGATCTCGCCGAGCAGGCCGCTGACCACGAAATCCATGCCGACGAGCACTGCCCAGGTCATCAGCACCGCGCCGAGCAGCACCTTGCCGACGTAGAGGTCGTGGATCTTGGGAAAGGGCTTCATGCGCGACGGCTCCCGAGCACGCGCGGCCGGCGCATGCGGCCGTCGCCGAAATACATCCACAACGCGACCAGCAGCAACGGCGCGAGCAGCCACCACAACCCCACCGCCATCGGCAGCTTGCCGCTGCCGAGCCAGTCGGTGCCGAGCAGCACCATGTTGGTGCCGAACAGGTAGGCGAGGAACCCCAACAGGATGCGGCCGTAGCGCGGCTGCCGGGGCGGACTGCGCGCCAGCGGCACCGCGAGCAGCGCGAAGGCCAGCGCGAGCAGCGGCGGGGCGATGCGGTAATTCAGCTGCGCGCCGGCGACGCGGCGCGGATCGAGCAGCAGCGCGGGCGTGGACATGGACTGCGGATCGTGCAGGTCCCCGGCGTCGTCGTTGTGCGGCAGGTGCAGGTCGTTGCTGGCGTAGCGGATGAGCCGGTAGTTGCGGCCGGTTTCGAGCGGCCCTTCGACGCGGAATCCGTCGTCCATCGTCAGGTAGCGCTCCTCGCCGTCGAGGCTGAGATGGCCGGTGCGCGCGGTGGTCACGTCGAGGCGGTCGCCCTTCTGTCGGTAGACGAAGATGCGCTGCAGCTCACGGCCGTTGTTCGACATGCCGCCGACGTACACCACGCCTCCGCGCCCCGGCAGCTCGGTGAAGCGGCCGGGCTCGAGGCCCGCGACCAGCAGGCTGTGGTTGGCCTCGCGCAACATCGCCTGCGAGGTGTGCTTGGCCCACGGGCTCCACCACAGCGAGCACAGCGCGATCAGCGCGATCACCGGCACCACCAGCAGCAACAGCGGGCGCAGCAGGCGGCGCGGGCCGACGCCGATCGAAGTCAGCACCGGCATCTCGGCGTCGCGGTACAGCCGCCCGATCGCCAGCAGCACGCCCAGCATCAGTCCCAGCGGCAGCACCAGCGGCAGGTAGCGGATCAGCTGCAGGCCGAGTTGCGACAGCATCATCGCGGGCGGCACGCGACCGCGGGCCACGTCGCCCAGCACGTCGGCGAAGACGCCGCCGAAGCTCACCATCAGCAGCACCACCAGGGTGGCGAAGGTGGCCTGGGCGAATTCGCCGAACAGGTAGCGGTCCAGCTTGGTGACGGGCTTCGGCATCGGGCGGGCTTGCTTTAGACTGCGGGGGGCTTCCGTTCGCC
Source organism: Lysobacter sp. (assembly GCA_013362405.1). Lineage (GTDB taxonomy): Bacteria > Pseudomonadota > Gammaproteobacteria > Xanthomonadales > Xanthomonadaceae > JABFWF01. Next base: position 5,228 of record JABFWF010000045.1, read on the forward strand.
AGGCCGTTCCGGCCGGGCCGCATCGCACGGGAGGCGCGCGCCGCGAGACGGCGCCGCCATAGCCGGCCGATTGTACGGACTCGCTGCCTTCCTTTCCCCCGGACCTTGGTCGATGAGCCTCGAATTCACCCTGAACCGCGCCGCGCCCGCCTCCGCCGCCGTCGACTGCGTCGTGGTAGGCGCCTTCGCCGACAACAGCTTCACGCCCGCTGCGCAGGCCGTCGACGCCGCCAGCAACGGCCGCCTCTCGGCGCTGGTCGCGCGTGGCGACATCGGTGGCAAGACCGGCCGCACCGCGCTGCTGCACGACGTGCCCGGCGTGTCCGCCGCACGCGTGCTGGTGGTCGGGCTCGGCGAGCGCGAGAAATTCGGGGTCGCGCAGTACCTGAAGGCGGTCGGCGACGCCGCGCGCGCGCTCAAGGTCGGCCCGGCGAAGAGCGCGTTGTTCACCTTGGGCGAACTGCCGGTGAAGGAGCGCGACGCCGCCTGGAACATCCGCGCCGCCGTGATCGCGACCGCGCACGCCTGCTACAGCTACACCGCCACCCTCGGCGCCAAGAACAAGAAGCGCGAGGAAGCCGGCCTGCAGTCGCTCGCCATCCATGCCGTCGACAGCGAGGGCGACGACGCGCTGGCGCAGGGCCGGGCGATCGCCGCGGGCGTGGCTTTCGCGCGCGAGCTCGGCAACCTGCCGCCGAACATCTGCAACCCGGCCTATCTCGCCCAGCAGGCGCAGGAGTTCGCGGCGCGGCAGGCCAACACCTCGTGCGAGGTGCTCGACCGCGAGCAGATGCGCGAACTCGGCATGGGCTCGCTGCTCGCCGTGTCGCAGGGATCGGCCAACCCACCCAAGCTCATCGTCCTGAAGTACAGCGCCGGCGGCGACGGCAAGCCCTACGTGCTGGTCGGCAAGGGCATCACCTTCGATACCGGCGGCATCAACCTGAAGACCCAGGGCGGCATCGAGGAGATGAAGTACGACATGTGCGGCGCGGCGACCGTGATGGGCACCTTCGTGTCCGCGGTCGGCATGCAGCTGCCGATCAACCTCGTCGTCGTCGTGCCCGCGGTCGAGAACATGCCGGACGGCAATTCCTATCGCCCGTCGGACGTGCTCACCTCGATGTCCGGCAAGACCATCGAGGTCGGCAACACCGACGCCGAGGGCCGCCTGATCCTGTGCGACGCGCTGACCTACGCGCAGCGCTTCGAGCCGCAGGCGCTGCTCGACGTCGCCACGCTCACCGGCGCCTGCGTGATCGCGCTCGGCAAGTACGCGACGGGACTCATGAGCAAGCACGACGACCTCTCGGCCGAGCTGCTCGCCGCCGGCGAGAACACGTTCGACCGCGCCTGGCGCCTGCCGCTGTGGGACGAATACCAGTCGCTGCTCGATTCCACCTTCGCCGATGTCTACAACATCGGCGGCCGCTGGGCCGGCGCCATCACCGCCGGCTGCTTCCTCGCCCGCTTCACCGAGGGCCAGCGCTGGGCGCACCTGGACATCGCCGGCGTCGCCAACGACGACGGCAAGCGCGGCATGGCGACCGGGCGTCCGGTCGGCATGCTGTCGCAGTGGTTGCTGGACCGGGTGGCCGGTAGCCGGTAGCGGTCGCCGGACGGAAGGACGACCTCGGCTTTCCGACTCCCGGCACACCGCTCCCGACGCCCTCCTTCCCCGCATGCCGCGCGCCGACTTCTACCTGATCGCCAAGCCGCGCTTCCGCGAGCAGCCCCTGCGGCTGGTCTGCGAGCTGGCGCGCAAGGCCTGCGACGCGGGCCAGTGGACGCTGGTGCTGGCGCGCGACGCGATGCAGGCGGAGCAGCTCGACGACCTGTTGTGGGACATGGGCGACGAGGTCTACGTCCCACACCAGATCGCCGGCGCCGATATCGAGGAAGACGAGGCGCAGGTGCTGATCGCCGCGCCGGACGTCGACGCGCCGCTGCGTCCGCTGGTGATCAACCTGCGCGACGCGCCCGTCGAGGGCAGCTTCGAGCGCGTGCTGGAAGTGGTGCCCGCGGACGCCGATGCGCGCGGCCCGTTGCGCGAGCGCTGGAAGCAATACCAGGCGCGCGGGTTCGAGTTGAACAAGCACGACATGTAACTTCTTCCTTCCCCCACGTGTGGGGAAGGTGCCCGAAGGGCGGACGGGGGCGTGCCCCCACCCCAGCCCTCCCCGCAGGCGGGAGGGAGTCACCGATCGCGATCACATGACACACACCCTCGCCCCCAGCTACGACCCCTCGCAGTTCGAAGCCCGCCTCTACGAGGAGTGGGAGCGCAGCGGCTGCTTCAAGCCGCGCGGCGAGGGCGAGCCCTATGCCATCCTGCTGCCGCCGCCGAACGTCACCGGCACCCTGCACATGGGCCACGCGTTCCAGCACACGCTGCAGGATGCGCTGGTGCGCTACCACCGCATGCGCGGCTTCGACACGCTGTGGCAGATGGGCAGTGACCACGCCGGCATCGCCACCGAGATGGTGGTCGCGCGCAACCTCGCCCGCGAAGGCCAGGGCGAGACGCGCGATTCGCTCGGCCGCGACGGCTTCATCGCCCGCGTGTGGGACTGGAAGCAGCAGTCGGGCGATACGATCGAGCGGCAGATGCGCCGGCTCGGTTCTTCGGGCGACTGGTCGCGCAGCGTGTTCACGATGGATCCGATGGCCGCCGAGGCGGTCACCGAAGCATTCGTGCGCCTTTATGAACACAAGGACGAGCACGGCAATCCTGATCCGCTCATTTATCGTGGCCAGCGGCTGGTCAACTGGGATCCGGTGCTGAAGACCGCGATCTCCGACCTCGAGGTGGTCAGCGAGGAGGAAGACGGTTTCCTCTGGTCGATCCGCTATTCACTGGCGGACGGCGCCAGCTACGAACACGTCGAGCGCGATGCCGACGGCAACGAGACGCTTCGCGAGATGCGCGACTACCTCGTGGTCGCGACGACGCGCCCGGAAACCATGCTCGGCGACGCCGCGGTGATGGTGCATCCGGAGGACGAGCGCTACGCAAAACTTGTCGGCAAGGCCGTGCGGCTGCCGCTGGCCGGGCGCGATATCCCGGTGATCGCCGACAGCTACGTCGACCGCGCGTTCGGCACCGGCGTGGTCAAAGTGACGCCGGCGCACGACTTCAACGACTACGCGGTGTGGCAGCGCCACGTGAACACCGGCGTGTTCGACGCACTGCCCAACCGCGGCCTGATCAACATCTTCACGCCCGAGGCGCAGGTCGTCGGCCGTCGCGCGGGCGACGCCGCCGAGCACGGCGTGCCCGATGCCAACGCGCTGCTCAACATTCCCGCTGCCTACCACGGCCTGGACCGCTACGAAGCGCGCGAGGCGGTGCTCGCCGACCTCGAGGCGCAGGGCCTGCTGGTCGAGGCGAAGCCGCACACGCTGCAGGTGCCGCGCGGCGACCGCACGGGCCAGGTGATCGAGCCCTACCTCACCGACCAGTGGTTCGTGAAGATGGACGGACTCGCCGCGCGCGGACTGTCGCTCGTCGAAAACGGTTCCATCCGCTTCGTCCCGCCGAACTGGATCAACACCTACCGCCACTGGATGGAGAACATCCAGGACTGGTGCATCTCGCGCCAGCTGTGGTGGGGCCACCGCATCCCCGCGTGGTACGACGACGCCGGCAACGCTTACGTCGGCCGCGACGAAGCCGAAGCGCGCGCGAACCACTCGCTCGGTGACGACGTCGTCCTGCGCCAGGACGCCGACGTGCTGGAGACCTGGTTCTCCTCCGCGCTGTGGCCGATCAGCACGATGGGCTGGCCGAACCCGGGCCTGATGCAGGCGCGCGGCTACGACCGCTACCTGCCGTCGAGCGTGCTGGTCACCGGCTTCGACATCATCTTCTTC
>JABFWF010000196.1 GCA_013362405.1 Lysobacter sp.
GCGCGGACGACATGCTCCTCGACATCGGTCCGCAGACCGCCGCGCGTTATGCGGAGCTGATCAAGGCCGCCGGCACTGTCGTGTGGAACGGCCCGGTCGGCGTGTTCGAGTTCGACGCGTTCGGCAAGGGCACCGAAGTGCTGGCGCGCGCGATCGCCGCATCGAAGGCGTTCTCGATCGCCGGCGGCGGCGACACGCTCGCGGCGGTGGACAAGTACGGCATCGAGGACGACGTGTCGTACATCTCCACCGGCGGCGGCGCGTTCCTGGAGTTCCTGGAAGGCAAGGAACTGCCGGCGGTCGCGGCGCTGAAGGCGCGCGCGTAACCCATGCTTCTCCCCTCCCCCTGCGAATGCAGGGGGAGGTTGGGAGGGGGTTCCGTAGTCGCCATCAAGCGCCGCGGCAACTACTTCACCCCTCCCCAACCCCACGGCCATCAGGCGCAGCCTGATGGCGTTCGCGACGACGCGCGCCATGGCGCGCAAGCGTCGTCTCTCACCCCTGCGAGCAGGGGAGGGAGTGATCCCGCACGCATTCGAGTACCCGCATGACCACGCTCTTCTTCGACATGGACGGCACCCTCATCGATTCGGCCGTCGGCATCACGCGCTGCGTGGAGCACGCCATGGTGCAGATGGGCCTGCCGGTGCCGCCGCACGAGGAACTGCGCCGCTGGATCGGCCCCGCGCTGCGCACCAGCTTCGGGCCGCTGCTCAACGACGATGCGAAGGTCGAGCAGGCCGTGCTGCATTACCGCGATCGCTTCGAAACGCACGGCTGGGCCGAGCACGAGGTCTACGCCGGCATCGGCGACACGATCGAAGCGCTGCACGCCGCCGGGCATCGCCTCGCCGTGGTCACCGCGAAGAACGAGCCGCACGCGCGCAAGATCGTCGACCACCTGCCGTTCGGGCATCGGTTCGACGACGTCATCGGTGCGACGCTCGACGGCCGCATCAGCCACAAGGACCAGCTCATCGCCGAAGCCCTGCGCCGATTCGAGCTTCCGGCCGACGCGTGCTGGATGATCGGCGACCGCCGCATGGACATCGAAGGCGCGCGCCACCACGGCATGCGCAACATCGGCGTGCTGTGGGGTTTTGGCGGCGAAGCCGAACTGCGCGAAGCCGGCGCGCTTCATCTGGCGCAGGCGCCGGGCGACATTCCGGTGCTGCTCGCGGCGTGAGAGCGGATCGCCCCGTGTGATGCGGATCACGCGGATTTCACGACTCAGCCAATCGCTCTGATCGGTCCACCACGTGTCGCAACGCGCTCCAGCGCGCCGCGCCCCGGTTCAAGTCGCATGAGCGCCCGCGCACGCCCTCGCGTCGCGATCCTCTCCACACGGCCTTGCGCCCGATGGTGGTCTGCTTTCCACCCGGGTTTTTCAGACCACTTGGATGGATGCGATGGTGTATGGCGGCGTGACTGGAGCGGTCGAACCGAAACGGCGGACAGCTGTGCTAGCGTCGCGGGGTTCCAGGGACCGCCATTCGATGACGACTACAAAACGCCGCACCAAGATCCTCGCTACCCTCGGCCCGGCCACCGATCCGCCGGGCGTCCTCGACGCACTGCTCTCCGCCGGCGTCGACGTTGTCCGCCTCAATTTCTCGCATGGCGATCCGTCCTCGCAGATCGCCCGCGCGCAGGCCGTGCGCGACGCCGCGCAACGCGTCGGCGTGGAAGTCGGCATCCTCGCCGACCTGCCCGGCCCGAAGATCCGCATCGAACGTTTCGCCGAAGGTCGCGTGCTGCTCAAGACGGGCGACCGCTTCGACCTGGTCGCCAGCAATGACGCACCGCCGGGCAATCTGCGCGAAGTCGGCGTGAGCTACCTCGGCCTGCCGGGCGACGTGCGTCCCGGCGACGTGCTGCTGCTCGACGACGGCCTGCTGCAGTTACGCGTGGGCGCCGTGGAAGGCGAGCGCATCGTCACCACCGTGCTCAACGACGGCGTGCTGTCGGACCGCAAGGGCCTGAACAAGCAGGGCGGCGGCCTGTCGCTGGGCGCGCTGACCGAGCGCGACAAGGAGCTGATCGCCGTCGCCGCCGAACTCGGCGCCGACTTCATCGCCGTGTCGTTCTGCCGCAACGCGCAGGACATGAACGATGCGCGCGAGATCGCGCGCAGCCACGGCAGCGATGCTGCGCTGGTGTCGAAGATCGAGCGCGCCGAAGCGATCGAGAACCTCACCGAGATCGTCGATGCCTCCGACGTGGTGATGGTCGCGCGCGGCGACCTGGGCGTGGAGATCGGCGACGCCGAACTGCCGGGCCTGCAGAAGAAGATCATCCGCGAGGCGCTGGAGCGCAACAAGGTCGTCATCACCGCCACGCAGATGCTGCAGTCGATGGTCGACAGCCC